>NZ_JAEQDE010000095.1:1428-2410 GCF_020737865.1 Microcoleus sp. PH2017_35_SFW_U_B | reverse complement strand
CTGTGCCACAAAAAATCTTGTGGGGTGGGCTTCTAGCCCGTCACAGGCAAGATGCCTGTGCCACAAAAAATCTTGTGGGGTGGGCTTCTAGCCCGCCCCAATCTTTGTCACAGGCAAGATGCCTGTGCCACAAAAAATCTTGTGGGGTGGGCTTCTAGCCCGCCCCAATCTTTGTCACAGGCAAGATGTGGTATTGACCTCTTCCCTGGTTAAAGCTATTTTATATTAAGTTGTGATTGTACGAAGTAGTAGTATGATTCATAGAAATTTGAGTCAGGGAAGCAATCAGCAGTTGGGCGGGCAAGATGCCCATCCCAGCAACAAGTATCAATCTGTGATGAAGTCGGTTTCTAGGCTGGGCGGGCAAGATGCCCACCCCACCAACAATTATCAATCTTTGGTGGAACCAAAGTTGAAAATTACTTATAGGAATTTACCTCATTGGGAGTTAGATGGATCGGTCTATTTCATTACTTTTAATACTTGGGAAAAGCTAGAATTGACTCCGGCAGCTCAACAAGTAGTTTTTAATGCTTGCAACTTTTTTGACAAAAAAAGGTATGAGGTGTTTTGCTTGGTTGTAATGCCAGATCATGTGCATATGTTAATTCAGCCTTTGCCAAAGTCGAAGGATAAATTTTGGTCGCTCAGCAGCATTATGCACAGTATGAAAAGCTACAGTTCTAAGCAAATTCCGAAGGTGATGAAGCATATCGGTACTGTCTGGCAAGATGAGCGACATGACCGAATAGTCAGAGATGAAGGAGAATTTGATGGTTTTTGGGAATATATCAGGCAAAATCCTGTCAAAGCTGGTCTTTGTTTGACTCCAGACGAATATCCTTTTTTCTGTCAAATATCTGAAGGTTAGTGTCTGTCCTTTTATTTGTCACAGGCAAGATGCCTGTGCCACAAGCACTTTCACAGGCAAGATGCCTGTGCCACAAAAAATCTTGTGGGGTGGGCTTCTAGCCCGCCCCTA
>NZ_JAEQDE010000095.1:0-1403 GCF_020737865.1 Microcoleus sp. PH2017_35_SFW_U_B | reverse complement strand
TTTGTCACAGGCAAGATGCCTGTGCCACAAGCACTTTCACAGGCAAGATGCCTGTGCCACAAAAAATCTTGTGGGGTGGGCTTCTAGCCCGCCCCTAATTTTAACAACTTCCTCAGATTCAATCCCCTAAAGGCCTGCCGCACAAACCGCCGCTCCAATTAACCCGACATTGCCATTCAAAACCAGGCGAACTGGTATCATTTCTAATAGCGAATCCATCCGACCTTTGTGCGTAAAAGCTCGCATAAAACTGCCTTCTAGAATCAGTGGCAAAATCTTCGCAGCGATGCCGCCGGCTACGTACAAACCGCCGTAAGGTAGAAGTGAAACAGCCATATTTCCGGCCACCGCACCGTAAGCTTCTACAAACATTTGCATTGTTTGTTCCGAAAGCCGATCGCACTTTTGGAGTGCAGCCGCCGCAATTATCGCCCCCGGATCGACTGTTTTCTCGGTTTTACCGATTTCCGACTCCCATTGAGCGATCGCTTCCCCCACTTCGGCTGATTCAGGAGCAAACTTGCGATCGCGCAAAAACTGGTAAATTGAGACAATCCCTTGTCCCGAAACTACACGCTCGATCGATATTCTTTGAATGTTATGTTTTGCTAACAAATATTTTAGCAATTCAAACTCCAACTCCGAGCGAGGAGCAAAGTCACCGTGTCCCCCTTCCGAAGAAAAAACCCTGATCCCATTTGCTTCGGGAATTGCAAAACAATGTCCCAAACCTGTACCCGCACCAATCACAGCAATTGGATCGTGCTGGCTCGGTTTTCCTACTTGCAAGGTGTGTATATCTGTAGCTTCCAAACCACACACGCCGTAACCAACCGCTACAAAATCATTAATCAAACTAACACGGGAGATTCCTAATTCTTCTTCCAGACGCTTTGCATCCAGCAGCCAAGGCAAATTTGTCAGTTTGGCGCTGTTGTTGACTACTGGGCCTGCGATCGCAAAACAAGCTTTTTCAGGCTCCACTGCCAAATCGAGTTTAGTAGCAGCTTCCGTCAAAAACTGTTGAACTATCGGCACTAAATCGGGAAATTCCCCGCTCGGATAGCGAAACTCGTAAAGAGCATTCATTGCACCATCAGCAGTCCTTTCTACCAAGCGCAAAATTGTCTTAGTTCCGCCAATATCGCCCGCTAATAATAATGCCATAAACCTCCGATAAAACAGTTGACAGTTGACAGTTGACAGTTGACAGTATTGTCCACTGTTAAACCAATAATTTTCAGGTTGGATCCAGCGAAGCGTAGGTTCACTTCGTTGTACCTCACATCTTGCATGATTGTCAGCAAAAGGCTTGTTGAGAATGGTGCAAGATCTCAGTTCTACCCAACCTACTTATCACTATTAACAACTATAGATCCCTGACCCCGCGATCGAGAAACGGT
>NZ_JAEQDE010000027.1:0-57901 GCF_020737865.1 Microcoleus sp. PH2017_35_SFW_U_B | reverse complement strand
GCATCAAAAGGTTTATCATGATTTTTGGGTTAGCACGGGAACTCTTCCAAAATCTCTATTGACTCTCTGACCACTTTTGTATATATGACCACACCTATTTCCATTATACAAATATAGCATACAAAAAGCAGAGTGTCAATCAAAAAAACATGAAAATCATCGAATCTTCTAGGCGAGTTCTTGTTTGCCAAAACCGCACTTGTCGCAAGCAAAATGCAGCCAAGGTACTGACAACTTTTCAGCAATTGTCCGGTGCAGAAGTCGAAGTTGTCGCTAGTAGTTGTTTGGGACAGTGCGGTAACGGGCCGATGGTGTTGGTGCTACCAGAAGAGGTTTGGTATAGCGGTGTTTCTGCTGAAGAAGTTGCGGCAATTACCGATCGACATTTGCGGGGTGGAAAGCCGATAGAGGCGATGCTTTATCGTAAGTTTCACCGCCATTCTGTAGGGGCGGTACCCCCGAACCCGCCCGCCGATGTTTAAGCTTTTTTGCCGTGTACTTGAATGCGTTTGTCGGTTTTTTGTTTCTTCACCCAAGAGAGAAATTTCTGGAGTTGGGGGTCATTTTTGAGCTTTTCTAGGGTGTTGAGTTCTTGGGCGAGGTGTTTGTTGTCGAAGAGAGAGTGAATCTGGCGGTGACAGGCCGAGCAAATGTCGATCGTCGGACTGGGATCTTCGTTCTTCCGCTTGGTGTTTTGTTTGGGGATGAGGTGGTGGGCGGTTAATGCTTCCATTTGTCGATCGCACAATTCGCACTGCATAATTTCCTCAATGCTGGTGGATGGGAGAATTGCTTCTTTTAATTTAGCGTCATTTAGGGCGATCGGCTTTGAGAAAGTCAGTAAAGGTCGATCGCACTTCCCAAACAATAAAAAACCCCCAACCGGGGGTCATCTTAATTTTATCAGGTGGGACAGGCATCTTGCCTGCCCGCTAAGTACAAAAGCCTACGCTCAAATTATGTACAGCAGCACAAACAAAACAATCCAGATCACATCGACAAAGTGCCAATAAATCTCAGTCGCTTCGATGCCGAAGTGGTGTTCGCTGGAATAGTGATCTTGTACGCGCGATCGCCAAACGACCCCAGCCATCAGCACCACTCCAAACGTCACGTGCAAACCGTGAAAAGCAGTCAAAACGTAAAAGCAACTGGCATACAAATTAGTCGTCAACCCAAACTCTAAATGAGTATATTCGTAAACTTGACCGCACAAGAAAACGACGCCCATAGCGATAGTCACGAGCAACCAATTTCGCATACCCGTCGCATCATTCTTTTTGATCGCAGCATCCGCATTGTGAATCACAAAACTACTAGCAATCAGAATCACCGTGTTAATTCCCGGCAGCAATAACTCGCGATCGGGTGTACCTTCAGGCGGCCACATCGGGGCCATCGCCCGATAAATCAAATACGCGGCAAACATACCCATAAATATCATGCCTTCAGATCCCAAGAACACAAGTACGCCTAGCATTCTGTGGTCGGGATGCTCTTCGCCGTGCGCTTCTATTTCGGCGCTGTGGTGGTAATTTAGAGCCGTTTTTTCTGGATCGATCGCTGGAATTTGTTGCATAATAAATTGCTAGTTGGTAATGGATGTTGAAGGAAGAAGGAAGAAGGAAGAAGGAAGAAGGAAGAAGGAAGAAGGAAGAAGGAAGAAGGAAGAAGGAAGAAGAAGGAAGAAGGAAGAAGGAAGAAGGAAGAAGGAAGAAGGAAGAAGGAAGAAGAAGGAAGAAGGAAGAGAACATTCGTGCCAACAATTGTCTGAAAATCTTTGTATCTCTCGTTTATAGCGGAGGCTCGATCCCCCTAAATCCCCCTTAAGAAGGGGGACTTTGAGTGTGTCCGGTTCCTGCATTCTCAAGGGGGGCTTTGAGTATGTCCAATTCCTGCATTCTCAAGGGGGGTTTTGAGTATGTCCAATTCCTGCCTTCTCAAGGGGAGCTTTGATTGCTTCTTGTCCCCCCCGACCTAAGGGGGGCTAGGGGGGATCGAGAGCTTAATCGTCAGACAGCAGAGCGGTACTAGGTTTGACGTGTTTGTTGACTGATGACTGATGACGTTCGCGAGCGGGGACGCTCGCGCTAATCACTGATGACTAATTGCTATCTTGACTTTCATCACCAGGAGAATCAACGTTTATCTCTGATTCAGGCTCGACCAAAGTAGCAGTCCCGCCAAAGAAAGTGGAAACTTGAGCCTCCGCAATCGGAATACCCCGTTTCTGGGCGTTGCGTGTCGCATTTTCCCTCAACTTCAGCCTGAGACGTTCGCCAGTGTTCTGAATTTTTTCCATGCCGTAATCGTAAGGCCCGGTTGCCAATACCGGTATTCCTTCAAAATTTTCGATCGGCGGTGGCGAAGTCGTCATCCATTCCAAACTTAAAGCTTGCCAAGGATTGTCACCTGCTTTCGGGCCGTACCTCCAACTCCAAATCACGTTAACAATAAACGGGATTGTCGAGACTGCCAGCATATAAGCGCCCACAGTACAAATGACATTAATTGTCGTAAATTTTGGGTCGTACATTGCCACCCGCCGGGGCATTCCTTGCATCCCCAAAGCGTGCATCGGCAAGAAAGTTACAGTAAAGCCCACATAGGTTAAAACAAAGTGAACTCTACCCCAAAATTCGTTAAGCATCCGCCCCGTCATTTTGGGGAACCAGTGGTAAAAAGCCGCGTAAATTCCAAACACTGAGCCGCCAAACAGCACGTAGTGTAAGTGAGCGACGATAAAATAAGTATCGTGAACGTGAATGTCGAAAGGTACGGAAGCTACCATGATCCCGGTGATGCCACCGAGGAGGAATGTTGAGATAAAACCCATCCCAAATAACATCGCACTCACTAGGCGGAGTTTGCCGCCCCAAATAGTTGCCAACCAGCTAAATATTTTGATCCCAGTGGGTACGGCGATGATCATGGTGGTGATCATGAAAAACATCCGCAGCCAGCCGGGAGTACCGCTGGTAAACATATGGTGCGCCCACACGATTAAGCCCAAAAAGCTGATGGCGAGACTGGAATAGGCGATCGCCAAATAACCAAAAATTGGCTTGCGCGAGTGCACTGGCAACACTTCTGAAATCACCCCAAAAAAGGGCATGATCATAATGTAAACAGCCGGGTGCGAATAAAACCAGAATAAATGCTGGTAGACGACCGGATCGCCGTTACCAGTCGGGTTAAAAAATGCCGTTCCCGCTAACAAGTCAAAGGATAGCAAAATCAAGGCTGCTGCTAGCACTGGAGTAGCAACTAAAGTCAGCGCTGAAGTCGCAATCATTGCCCAGCAAAACAAAGGCATTTCATTGAGACTCATGCTCGGAACCCGCATCGTGAATATGGTAACGGCAAAATTTACCGCCCCCAAAATCGAAGAAGTTCCCAGGAACAAAACGCTGAGAATCCAAATTTCTTCCCCCATTTGAGCAGTAACTAAGCTCAAAGGCGGATAGGAAGTCCAACCAGCCTGGGGAGCTCCCACCAAAAAACTGCTCAACAGCAATACGCCGGCTACGGGAATCATCCAAAAAGCCAGGGCATTGAGCCGGGGAAATGCCATATCTTTTGCCCCAATCATCAGGGGAATCAAAAAGTTAGCAAATCCGGCGCCTGCGGGGACAATCCATAGGAAAATCATCACCGTGGCGTGAACAGTAAATAAACTGTTATAGAGTTCCGGGGCGACAAAATCGGAGTCGGGTGTGGCGAGTTCGGTTCGCACTAAGGTAGCCATCACGCCGCCGATTAGATAGAATCCAAAAGTTGTAACTAGGTATTGAATACCGATGACTTTGTGGTCGGTATTAAATGTGAAATAATCTCGCCAATGTCTATCGGCGGGTGCTGTTCCGCGAGCATCTATGTTGGCAGTTTCTTGGAACTGTGCTTGTGTCATAGTTATTAGTCATTAGTTATTAGTCATTAGTTATTTGCTCTGGATTAAATATCCATTGCCAGGAACTAATGACTATTTTTTGTGATGAGTTGGATGAAGTTGTTCTAGACTTTCGGGATTAATTTTTATTTCCCTGACGTAGGGAGCTAAGAATTCCCCGTCTGACATTTTTTCGGGATTGATGGCAACTGCTTGCTCTAAGTTTTGAGCGCTAGCAACTTGCTGTTCTTTCACCCAAAGGTCGAAGTCTTCGGGTGTGTGAACGAATGCTACAGCTTTCATTGCTCCGTGATATGCGCCGCACAATTCAGCACAAACAATTCGGTATTCGCCGACTTTGTTTGGTATAAATCTTAGTTCGCTTCCTCGCCCAGGAATTGCATCTTGTTTGAGCCGAAATTCGGGCATCCAAAATGCGTGCAGCACGTCTTGAGCTGCAAGATTTAGCTGTACGTCGCCGTTGAGTGGCATATGCAGTTCACCGGAACTAACGCCACTTTCTGGATAGCTAAAAATCCAGGCGTACTGCAAACCCATGACATTTACTACTAAGTCTGCTGGTTTTTCTTCGTTTTCTGGGGCAGCACCTACGCCTAGGGCAATTTGTTTTTCTGGCTGAATTTGAGGTGCTTTTTGTGGTGTATCTGACAGCGTGCCTGCGATCGCACTTCCGCGCATTTTAGAGTGCGATTGCATTGTACCGTGATCGTGATTACCCATCGGATCGAGGCCACCCATTGAGTTGTAAATCTCAAAACTGTAGACTCCGATACCTAAAATAATCACCGCTGGTAGGGCTGTCCATAGAATTTCTAAGGGAAAGTTATCATGCCAAGCTGGCCCGTCTGTATTGTCTCCTTCACGACGGCGATATTTAATTACAGCAACGACTATCACTCCGTGGACTAGGATAAATAATCCTATGGAAAGTGTCATCATTGTGTTGAATAGTCCGTCTATCTGCGATGCTTGAGCCGAGGCGGCGATCGGCATTAATCCATGATTCTGGCCGTACCAGAGACTGATCAGAGTCACTCCGATGCCGACGAGCATGGTGAGGATGGAACTTGGAATGTTCAAGCTAGTACCTTTTAGTAGCGACACTTCTTCGCTGGAATAATTAGGGAAGCGCCTCTGGGTTGTCAATTTTTAATTGTAGATTGACATTTTGAACACAATGCCTATCTTAAGGCTTACTTAATGCTTAGTATTTTTGGGCGATCGCTCCTTCGCATGAATACGGCTTATGTCCCTTGACAAAAATCAGAAAAAATGGTAACAAATTTGTTTTCTTTGCTACTAAATTTGAGATTGTTTTTCAAACACCATTAAATGCTGCTGGGGTAACATATCTTTTGTCTCTTTCCATACTAAACCGACGGCGGCCATTTCTTTTTTCACCTGTTTCTGGGTCATTTTGTGCAAACCTTTAATGGGAAGCAGCGGATTTTCGCCCCGATACTCGATCGATACTGTGCGGCCTCCTGGTTTCAGTGCTTTGACAATTCCTTGCATCATTTCTCTGGGATAGGCAAACTCATGATAGGCATCCACCATCACAACTAAATCGACGCTGTTTTCCGGCAAATTGGGATTGTCGATACTTCCCAAAACTGGCTCAACGTTAGAGATATTTTTTTCTTGTTTATTTAATTCAATAAAGTTGAGCATTTCCGGCTGTACGTCAACGGCGAAAACTTTTCCTTCGGGAACTAGGGGGGCGATACGAAAGCTAAAATATCCGGTTCCGGCTCCAATGTCTGCTACAATGTCGGTTGGTTTTAAATCTAGATTGTTGACTAATCGAGCTGATTTTTCTTCCATGCCACGAGATGGTCTTTCCAGCCAACTAGCGCCTTGATATCCCATGACTTGGGCAATTTCTCGACCCATGTAAAATTTGCCGGTGCCGTCGGGATTGTGGATTGTTCGCTGCTGATAGATTGTATCTTGGTTGGCGATTTTATTGGCTGCTGATGCGCCGAGATTGAGCGGAAATACGCAAACTATTGTCAGGATGATTGCTGTTAATAATTTAATGAATTGTGGGATTTTATTCACGGTATTTATGATTGTGTATTTGAATGGTTACTCGCGATCTGCCCATTGGTGACGACTTAATGTTAAACGTAATTAGGTACGTAGTTGCGCTTGGGCGCTCTTTATAATATAAGCTAAGAGCGCTGAAGCGCAACTACGTACCTTAGGAATATTGAGAATAGTTCAAGATTTAGCTGACGGCGGATGATAATAATTTGATTGTACCAGCAGTTGCGTCGATTTCGACTTCTTTGCCGATCGGCAAAGTGAACTTATCCCGAATGTGTCCCACCATCGAACCGTACCAGGCGGGAATATTCAAGGGGCGAATGCGATCCGTCAAGACTTGAGACAAGGTGAGGGACTCTTGCGGTTTTTCGGCCTCGCACTTGGTGCACTGTCCGAAAACAAAACCGGATATTTTATCAAGAATGCCTGCTAATTGGAGCTGCGTCAACATTCGATCGATACGATAAACCTCTTCGCTAACTTCCTCGACAAACAAAATACTGTTTTCCCAATCCGGCAAATAAGCTGAACCGATTAGTGTTGAGATTACTGATAAATTGCCGCCGATGAGTTTTCCCCTAGCTGTGCCGCGCCGGATGGTCTCTACAGGCATAGTTTTGGAGTTTTGCATGGTCACAGAACCTCCGTCAAACAAAACTTTTTTGACGTAATCTACTGTAAATGGACTCCAACTTGAAACACCTAAAGGGCCGTGGAAAGTAACTATATTAGTTTTAGCATGAATTGCCAATAATAGCGCAGTAATATCGCTGAATCCCATAATAATTTTGGGATTGTTGCGGATTATATTGTAATCCAGGAGTGGCAAGATGCGACCGCAGCCCCAGCCGCCCATCCCGGTAAAAATAGCTTGCACTGAGTCGTCGGCAAAGGCTGCGTTGACATCGGCGGCGCGATCGGCATCTTTGCCTGCTAAGTAGCCGTAGCGGTCGTAAAAATGCTCTCCTAGCTTAACTTTTAAGCCTAGGTTATCCAGCACTTTGAAAAATTGCTGCACTTCTTTTTCGTAGTTGAAAGCGGCAGGATTGATTAAGGCTACTGTATCGCCGACTTTGAGGCGGCGCGGCTCGATCGCACTTTTGGCAAAAAGGTTGTTTTGGGCGATGGGTAAAAGCTGAGTACCAATAGCAGTCAGCCCAAAAGTTCTGAGCAGGTAGCGGCGGGCGAAAGTCATAACTGTTAGGTAATTTGTGCTATAATTGTATAGCAAAATTTCTGCCAGCTCAGCTAAAAATTGCCAGTTGCGAATGAAAACAGACAGTAAAATCTCAGCTAAAAAATCCTGGGCCAAATCTTTAGCCCGTCCTGCTGCGGAGTTTCCGCTGACTCAGCTATCGGTTAAAAGTGGTAAAATTCCCGACGGATTGCGCGGCACTCTCTACCGCAACGGGCCCGCACGTTTGGAACGCGGCGGTGTTGCTGCGGGACACTGGTTTGATGGCGACGGTGCAATTTTGGCAGTACATTTTACTGATGTCGGTGCTGCTGCTGTTTATCGCTACGTGCAAACAGCGGGATATCTAGCTGAAGAAAAAGCCGATCGATTTCTCTACAGTAATTACGGCATGACAGCACCGGGCCCTGTGTGGTTGCGGTGGACTAAAACAGTTAAAAATGCTGCGAATACTTCTGTTTTAGCTTTGCCCGATCGCCTTTTGGCATTGTGGGAAGGTGGCCCGCCTCATAGCCTTGATTTACAAACCCTAGAAACTATTGGTATAGACAACTTAGGAACTTTATCAGGAGAATTTAGCTATTCGGCTCACTGCAAACGTGACCCGATTAGTGGTAATATTTATAATTTTGGAGTTGCCCCTGGTGCTACTACTAATTTGAATCTTTATAAAAGTAATTCTACAGGTAAAGTCGTCCAAAAAGCAACTATTGCTTTGGATGGAATTCCACTGATTCATGACTTTGTTTTAGCTGGCAAGTATTTGATATTTTTTGTGCCACCAGTGCGACTGAAATTTTTACCTGTGTTAGCTGGAATTAGCAGTTATGGTGACTCCTTTGAATGGAAACCGGAGTTGGGAACAGAAATATTAGTTGTTGATTCAGAAACTCTATATTTAGTTGGTCGCAGCAAAACCGATCCTTGGTTTCAATGGCATTTTGCTAATGGTTTTGTCAAGGAAGATGGTTCCGTGGCGGTTGATTTTGTACGCTTGGACGACTTTAAAAGCAATCAGCGACTTAAAGAAGTAGCGACAGGTGAAACTCGCACCAATGCCGAGGGGATTCTCTGTCGAGTGCATCTCAATCCGCAGACGGGGAAAGTGATAGCAACAGAAGAATTGTTGGATAAACCTTGCGAATTTCCGATTGTACTTGCTTCAGAAGTAGGACAAGACTCGCGGTATGTTTATCTGGCAATGTATCGGCCTGATGTTGATATTGTAGCGGAACGTTATGGCGCGATCGCCCGTTTGGACACGCAAACCCGCAATCTCACAATTGCCGACTGCGGCGAAAATCGCTATCCCGCAGAACCCATCTACGTTCCAGATATTTCATCGGAGAAAGGTTGGATTTTGACAGTTATTTACGACGGCAATTCTGATAGCAGCGAAGTGTGGATATATGAGTGCGACGGACTTTCGCGCCCGCCTGTTTGTCAGCTAGAATTGCCTGGTGTCATACCTTTGGGCTTTCACGGTACTTGGAAATCGACCGTCTGAGAAGATTGTAAAGAAGTGTTGCGGAAGATTTATTAAAAATTGTTGCAGCTTTGAGGTGGAGTTGTTAACGTGTGTGTAGATAGGAGATTCTCATATCTAGGAGGTTTCATCAGTTGACAGTTGACAGTTGACAGTTGACAGCTACCTATAGCCGTCGATAGAAGAGGATTGGAGCAATGAATCATTTTGTTTGATTTTCCCCTAAATGGGGAAGCTTCAGACCCAATTTTAAGGTATGGAATTTATGCTCTGTATTGCTCAAAAATCCCGGCGAAGGTCATTCGCGACTACACAAACAAAGTCTGCCTTCGCAGACTAAAGAAAGAGGGAAATTAAGCCAAAGTCGGTATGATTTTCCACCTGGTTTTCCCATCTCAGGTTTGTCTGCTTGAATGAGGTTGAGTAGCCAGATTTACAACCAATTTCTGGCAAACCAAAAGTTTAGTTCAACTCACGCGCCCGTTGGCGATTCAAAAGTTTTGAGTTAACTCCACAAAATTCATAACTCGCAACTTATAACTTCGCGCGCGGTGAGTATCAAAATCAGAGGGTTTTATCTATGCAGCTTCAAGGAAAAACAGCTCTAGTTACAGGGGCTTCACGTGGAATTGGGCGATCGATCGCCCTGGAATTAGCCAGACAAGGAGTCAAACGCTTGCTGATTGTAGCGCGCAACCGCCACCAGTTGATCGAATTGGCAGAGGAAATCGATGTTTTTGGTACAGAAGTAGTGCCGTTAGCTTTAGATTTAACTCAGTCAGTGGCGGTGAATATTGCGATCGCCCAAGCTTGGCGAGATAACGGCCCAATTCACCTGCTAGTCAACTGTGCAGGCGTCGCGCACCAAGCATCCTTTTTGCGATCGCCGCTACCGTTAATTGAGGAAGAAATCGCCTTAAATTTGCTCGGAACCTACACAATCACCCGGTTAATAGCGAGGCGAATGGCTGCCCAAAAAGACGGAACAATCGTCAATGTTTCGAGCTTGATGGGCAAAATTGCCGCTCCTACAATGGCAACTTATTCTGCTACTAAATTTGCCATTTTGGGCTTTACCCAAGCATTACGCAGCGAGTTAGCCGCCTACAATGTCCGAGTCACAGCTTTGCTACCATCTCTCACAGATACCGACATGGTGCGAGACTTGGAGCAATTTCGCTGGGTAGTACCGACAACTCCCGAAAAAGTTGCCCTCGCACTTGTCGCGGGATTGCACAAAGATGCGCCGGAAATCTTGGTAGGATATCAAAGTCATTTAGCGGTTTGGTGTCACAGAATTGCGCCTTGGCTGCTCGATTTTGTGTTGCGGATGGCGACTCCTGAACTTAGGGATAAATCCCAGCGCGATCGCAAATTGCGATCGGTTTTAGCTGGCGGGCGATAAATCTGTTTCGGCTACGTAGGGTGCGCTTCGGCGCACCTTACGGTTACTCGGCGGTTGAAACCGCGTCTACACAAACGATGTCCGCCTCCGCGGACTAAGAAATAAAGCGATCGCAGGGTGTACGTTTCTGTTAAAGTTAATATTATTCTAAATAATATTAAGCTTGCCAGAATGAACAATATAAAATCATTACTGAATTACAAGAGTAGCCAAAAACAAAAAATTTCAGTTCCTCCAAGTCCTCTGGTTGAATTTGCCTCAAGTTGGCGGATAGCTTGGGGGAAAATAGATGCGATCGCAGATGATGCAGCGTGGCGAGAAGGTCAAATTGCGATTATTTGCTCTAACCCAAGTGTTCAGCTAATTCTCAGTCCCTCTGAAAAATTTGTGATTGTAGGCGATATTTGGCTCAGCAATCGATCGCAATTGCTGGAAAAATTGGGCATTTCTGCGAGTAGTTGGCAGGGGTGCGATCGCCAATTAGTGGCTCAACTGTGGGAACGCTGGGGCCCTGAATGCTTGCCGCTGCTGGCGGGTATGTTTGCGTTTGCGGTTTGGGATCGTCAATCGCAGGTTTTGCGGCTGGCGCGCGATCGCACGGGCGCGCGCACTCTCTACTACACTACTGTTGGCGCGACTCGCTGGATTGCGCCTCAACTGCGGGCGATCGCAAAATACCACTCAAGGGCGATCGACCTCACAGCCCTGCGAGATTACCTCTGTTGTTCGTTCGTTCCAGGCGATCGTACCCTCTGGCAGCAAGTCCGAGAACTGCGTCCAGGAAGCATTTTAAGCTTGCCTGACGAGACAATTTCGGCTTACTGGGAACTGCGAGAACAAGTTGTCGAGGCGGAACAATCTTTGGAATGGCACGGCGCGAGATTGCGAACTCTTTTAGACGAAATTGTCCGGGAATATTTGCCAGCAAATCAACCTGTAGGCGTGTTTCTTTCCGGCGGGTTAGACTCTAGCTGCATTGCGGCTTTAGCTGCTCAATTTTGCGATCGGCCAATTCACACTTACTCAATTCATTTTGGCGAAGAATGCGCCAACGAATTAGAGTTTTCCAGTTTAGTCGCCCAACACTGTCAAACTGAACACCACATTTTAGAAATTAGCTTTCGGGATATGTGGGAAAAGTTGCCAGAAACTATGGGTTACTTAGACGATCCGATCGGCGATCCGCTGACAGTGCCAAACTTGCTATTAGGAAGAATGGCGCGGGAATCAGTCGAAGTAATTCTGAACGGCGAAGGTGGCGATCCTTGTTTTGGTGGCCCCAAAAATCAACCGATGCTAATGAACAGTTTGTACAATTCTGTCACTAATTTGGATGCGCTGCCAGCATATTTGCTGTCATTTCAAAAGTGCGCGGCGGATTTACCTCAACTTTTAAAACCGGAATTTTGGGCAGCGATGCAAGCAGAACCTTCGGTATTTAGTGCGGATTTGAATGCTAGCGGGAATTATCTCAATCGATTAATGGCATTAAATATCAAGTTTAAGGGGGCAGACCAGATTTTGACCAAAGTGAACAATTTGACTCAAGCTGCGGGGTTGCACGGGCGATCGCCTTTGTTCGATCGGCGAATCGTGGATTTGAGTATGACGATTCCGCCTGAGTACAAATTATCCGGGGTTGTGGAGAAAGCTGTGCTCAAACAAGCGGTGGCAAATTTGCTGCCGGCTCAAATTTTAGACAGGCCCAAAAGCGGGATGCTAGTTCCCGTACAGCAAGGGTTTAAGAGGTTTTGGCAGCGGGAGGCTAGGGGTTTGCTATTGTCAAGAAGAGCTGCTATTGCTCCTTATTGTAATCAATCTTTAATTGCTCAATGGTTAGATTATGAAGGAGATACTTGGGGGCGTTATGGCGTTAAGCTGTGGCTATTGACAAGTTTAGAGCTTTGGCTGCAAGGTAATAAGTAAGATCATGTCCGAGCGATTGCACATTATATTTGTAGGGACTTAGGCAGTGCCCATTAGTGTCAACTTAAGCCTGAAACCCCTGAGAATTCTCGCTTTTACCCCAGTCTAGATCCCCCTAAATCCCCCTTAATAAGGGGGACTTTGAGGATATTTCTTGTCCCCCCCTTATTAAGGGGGGTTAGGGGGGATCGAAACTTTGATACCAACAAGAGAGACGGCCGGTTTGACGTTAAGTTGACACCAATGGGCACTGCCGTGTCCTTTCCTCGTAACCCCACAAACCTCAACCAAAACTGTCAACAACATAGATAGAACTCTCCGTGCCACCTAGCAGAATCAAAGTGCTATCATCGCCACCTAAATCTCGACTACCCGCAATTCCTCGATTCAAAATTTGAATCAGTTTTTGAGGACTAAACGATTCCAATTCTACATAATTACCTAATTCCAACCACTGCAATTCCTCAGCAGATAAATCTTGGCGAATCTCTGGTCGCAATTTCACAGCATCTCGTGCATTTTTTTCGGAACTCAAAACAAACATACTGCTGCCACCCGCCAGAATTTGCTTTGGTAACAATCCAATATCAATAATTATCGCACTGTTATCTGGGAACCAATTAGGACTCGTGCGTAGCTGGTTAACTAAACCAATTCCTTTGGGACTGCAATCGTGCAAAGCGTACACTTTTAAGTCGGGATTGCGGCGCAGCATTTCCATCGTTGTATCGAAGATACTTTGAGGATATCCGGTAACACTGAGGACTGCACAGTTGTTTTCAAAGTGAAAATAGTTGGCGATTAAGAATTGGGCAATTTCCGGGCGATCGCACACCAGCAATCTATCGAAACTGTAAGCGCTGACATCAGGACTGACGGTGACATTTGCATTTGTATCGCGGGGAGGTGGTAGCATTTTAGTCATAGAATTAATGGTTGTCCAAGTATTAATCCAACCTTGAAACTGATTTGACTCAATCGTAAAGTCTTGACTATTTGCAGGTTTATTTTCATTTTTTAATCCACCCAAATAGATAGATGTTATTCCGATAATGCAGCTTGCTAAAAACAGCGAAAAGGAACTTGATAACAGATTAAAACCAATTCCGAATACCAGAACTATTACTCCCCTAATTTGCAAATTTTTTGCAAATTTCTGGCGTTGTTGATACAGATACTTGCTAGAACGGCTAGCAGTAAAAGTTTTTGCAATCAATAAACTATTAATCGCAAACATTATGAGACTCCAAGCTATACTCGATTCAGGAAATAGAATCAATGTGCAGAAAAGAGCCAAGATACCCGAAACTATATTAATAATTAGGTATCCGGGGATTGTGTGGGACATATCATCAATTATTGGTTTCGATCGCTTGTCTAAAAGGTAAAATAACTGTTTAGGGGTAAAAAACAGCGTATCGTTAACCGAAATATCTGCGATCGCCTTGGCAAACATCGGGTCAGTTATTTTGACACCAGTCATTGCAGTCGGTTCAAAAGCAAACTTATGGCCGCACTTGAGACAGCGGCCGCGCCACGCTGTGCGGTCTTTTAACTTGTTTTCAGTTCCACATTTGATGCACTTCATAAAAGTCTCCTATTGATTATTCAAAAAACTTGATTTGCTAGCAAAATGCTGTAATCTTCTCTTTGGCGAATTAGGCGATGTTGGCTATTTTCTAACAGCACTTCCGCAGGTTTTGGGCGGTGCAAAAAGTGCGACGACATGGCATAGCCGTAAGCGCCAACATCCAAAATACCAAGGATTTCGCCAATAGTCAAAGCCGGAAGTTGACAGTTTTTCCCCAAATAATCTCGCGAATAAGTCGTATTGCCACAAACATCAGTAAAATGTAGAGCATCCCGACAATTCCAGGTACAAATTTCTCGATAACCACCATGAACCGACGGTACTGAAAGATTAGCAACAGTCGTATCTACACCGACAATTTGTTTAGCTTCCTGCCATTTTGTGGAAACAACTTGAGCCAGCAAAGTAGCACATCCTGCTACAGCGGCTCTTCCAGGTTCAATTATTAATTCAATTGCGCGGTCTAATTGACTAATTCTACTGGTCAATTCTGCCCCAAATAGTTCCCAATCAAAGGCTGTACCGCCACTGTGGTAAGGATAGCCAAAGCCCCCGCCAAAGTCGAGATATTCCCAATCTGGCAATTGCTGGGCTGCGGCAATTATGGTATCAATTACTTGAGTAAAGGCTGCGGTAGAATTGGTGCCGGTACCGCGATAGAAATGTAAGCCACTCAGCTTTAATCCGGCTGTTTTGGCGATCGCAATTGCTGCGGGAAATTCGGGCGATCGCACTCCAATGCGACTTTCCCCCGTTAATTCGGGCAAATTCAGCCTCAAACCCAGACTGGGCGGTTCTAAAGCCTGCTGGTTTTCCCTGAGAGATTGGTACACTTCGCAGCACAACTGCAACTGGCTAAGACTGTCGAAATTCAAAGTTTTGACACCCCATTTGAGAACTTGTTCCATCTCATCTCGGTGCAAATTACTGCCACTATAAACAATATTTTTGGGTGCAAAACCTGCCTGAATTCCTAAATAAATATCTCCCGGTGTATTGGCGTGCAATCCCCACCCGCTATCCCGAAAAATTTGCAGCAGGGCGATGCTACCATTGGTGACGCTGGCAAAACAAAATTGAGTTCGCGGATAGTCGATCGCCTTAGTAATGCGGGCAATAGTTCGGCGCAAAATATCGCTTTGATAAACGTACAGCGGCGAACCGTAGGTGGCTAATAACTCTTGGGCTATGGCAAGAGTGAAAGGCGGTTGTTTGATGATTGATTTGCGATCGGTAATTGTTTGCATAAGTGTAAAGTATGTATTTAGTCTCGCGTTGCGCGGACTTGGTTTGTGTAGACGCGGTTTCAACCGCCGAGTCATCAAGGGAGTAGCTTTCATTCTCCCCACCGCTGACGGTAATTCCAAACCTGTCGAGGCAACCAAAAGGGATGATTCCAAGATTTATTTTTCACATTTTTACCTAATATTTGCGATCGCCAATTTTGCCACATCACCAACAGCCAAATCATCTCGCCAATGCGTCGGCCTTGAATTCCGGCTGCGAATTTGCCGGACATAATTTGAGCCGCTAAATCTGGTTTCCAGTGTTTCTCCGATCGCAACACGGCAGGATTCAACCAATCGCCGATGTCATGCCAAAATTCATTAAAACACCACGAAGTTAAGGGCACGCCCATACCGCGCTTTTCCCGCCACACTATGTCCGCAGGTAGCCAATTTTCTACCGCCCGTTTGAGGATGTATTTCTCGCAAGCACCTCGCAAACACAGTTCTCCCGACAGTTGAAATGTCCAGTCTGTGAGGGCAAAATCACAAAAGGGCGATCGCACTTTCAGACCAAAAGCCAAAGCCAAATTAGCAGCCCGCGGATGGATGTTCTGCGCGCCTTTCAGCATCAAACCCGCGCGGCGGAGGCGGTGCAGCAAAGACGCGCCCACAGAAGGATTAAGAGCCTCTAACAGCCAATTTTGAGGCTGCAAATCCTGAATTTGAGTGTAAATTTCCGGCTGATAAACTTTAGATTCGTATCCCCAAAGGCGGTGAAAAGTTCGCAAATATTGCAAGGCAAAAGTTTGGTCTCCGGCGGGATTTGCTGCTTGATAAACAGCCGCTGCAATCAGGGGTTTATTCGTCCAGCCTGCAAATAACTGATCGCCACCTTCGCCGTTAAAAACGATCGCACATTCTTGACTCGCAGCCTCATTTAACAGGTACAGCGGGACTGTAACTCCGTCACCAAAGGGCAAATCTAAAGCTTTCACCGCAGAATGCAAGACTTGTTTAATCCGATGTGGCCTAGCATCTACTTTTACCAAGGGAATGTTCAGCGAATCGGCAACTTTTTGGGCCCAAGGATATTCAGGAATTCCGGCCTCGCCGAAGTCGAGAGTATAAGCGCGGACTTTGACTCCGGCTTTGACTAATAAGGCTGCGACTACTGAGGAATCTAAACCGCCTGATAGAAATACTCCGACATTTTCATTACTATTTATATCAGAAATTTGACGTTCTACAGCATTTTTAAGTAAGTTTTGTAATTGTGTTATTGCTTCTGCTTCGTCTTGTATTTTTTCTGAACTTTCTCGCCATTCTAACAAGCATTTGGATGGATTGTTCAGAATGACACCGCTCTCTCGATCGCACTCCCATGTCAATTCGGTTCCGGCGGGAACTGCGAACACATTTTCTACAGGAGTTAAGGGAGTTGGAACGTAGGAAAAACAGCTATAACCGTACAAACTTGGAATGCTGATATCTGGTTTTTTGCAAATATTTAACAGCAGTTGTAAACTCGATGCAAACCAAATACTCTGCCCGATTTGCGTCCAGTAAAGTGTTACTCGCCCAAAGGGTTCTCGTCCCAAAATTAGGCAATTTTTGCGGACGTTTGCCCAGGCATCAGGTAACAGCAAACCGTTGGATGATGGATAAGTCGATAGCCCAGATGCTGAGAGGGCAGCGATTTGCCAAGTTTTAGCGCTTTTTTGGGTTGGCAAGTGCTGCGGGCGATCCTCTTCGAGGGCTTCGCTAACGCACTCCGTACTGACAACATTCCAAATTGGGTAATTTTCGTCGCCTGTGGTGGCGAAACTGGACAAATTATCGACTTTTTGGACTGGGATTTCTGTTGCAGATTGGCTAACTATTTTGGCTAGCAGTGCTTCCAATTTATCGCGGGAATCGCTGCCCCAGTATCCTATAAATTGACGCTTTTTGTTTATTTTTACCATGTTAAAATGAATCCATAGGCGAGTTTTTGATGATTATTTAACTTCAAAGGATGTACTGCCGATCGCCCGACTTTCAAGAAACATTTTAACTTGCCACTTTCCGGTAGCAGCAGCAGCACCAATTTTGTAACGACATTGAGTATTCCAAATGGATTTGTCGATTTCGCGAGTTTGATAGCGGTTTTGTTTGACAACTTGACCGCTGGGATCGATCCAATCGCAGGATATCGATAGTTTTTTGCCTAATGGTGCGTCTTTTAAGGTAGTACGGTAAAAGATTTCGGGATTGTTTTGGCGGGAAATAACAGTCAAATTGCCGCCATCATCCTGCACCGAAGTTATGCGATTTTGTTGCATTGAAACGCGGGCGATCGCTTGTTCATTTTGGTAAATGTAGAATCCGGTAATTGCGATCGGTACCACCCCAACTACCACCGCTAACAATCCAAAAATCCACCGATTGCGTTGCTGCTTTGCCAGTGCCTCCCGACGCTGTAACTGGATTAAAGCCTCATCTAGCAACTCAGTCGGCAAGCCCAATTCCTGCAAAACTTGTGTGACTTCTTCGGAACTAAGTTCAGCCTCCCGGACGTTAGAAAGGCGTTCTACTTCAGCTACTATTTGCGTTAATTGAATTTGAGTCAGTCGATTTTCCATATATTAAGAAGCTGTAGGATTTTTTCATGAATGTGGTTTACTAACACCTGTCAATTAACATTATGAAACAGGCTGAGCTTCAAGTCAATTCATAAACATCATAATTTTGAACTCATAAAAGTCATAATTAATCGTTGGCGCTGTTGAATTTTGTTCGGAATTTCCCCAACCAATTGCTAAACTGAGCTTGTAGTGCGATTAAGAGCCCGATAGCTACGCGCACGCGTACTTTTGCCTAAAATGAACAACAGCCTAATCGAGTCCAATCCGATAAACACCCACTGGGATTGCCCTGAGTGCGGTGGCACAGGTACTGTCAACGGAGAAACTTGCTCCGAATGTCTCGGAGCAAAATACATTGATATTGATGCGCTAACTAGCTGGATGCTCGATTTTATGGAATCTCGCGGCTGCAATCCTGATGAAATCGACCAATTGCGAACCGAAAACCCAGATGCGCTGACATTAACATTTTGCCTCGAACTTTGTATCGCCCTTAAATAAACAACGATATCAAGTCTGCTTAATTGCTTATAAATCATTTACGGGCATCGGCCAAAGAGGGCATCGGCCAAAGAGGGCAAACAGTCGGAAAAAACGCACTCTACAAGTTGATTTAACTGAAACGAAATAATGCCCAATTCCCTATTCCCTATTCCCAATGTCCTATTCCCTAGATTCAGTGTCCCTGCACGGGATGTTGCCCGTAATAAGGCAAAGCATCCCACCAATCAGGGCGACTTCCTTGTTTCCACTCCAAATAAGCCAAATCCAAGACGCCAGAAACCGACGCACCCAACTCGCTGCCAACTTCAATCAACTGATAGGAATTTTCCCTACTTTCGAGCTTTTCCTGCCAAGACTCCGCGGTCATTACCGCATCTGAAAACAACTCAGTTACACCAGAATTACTGTTAACTGCATAAACAGCCCCAAACAATTGCCCCCGCTGTGCAGGCATTTGCAGCGCAATATCCTGAGTTGACATAGATTTTTTACTGATATCATAAGCAACAGCCGCCAAAGTTGAAATAGTAAAAACCGGAATATTCAACTGTTGAGCCAAAGTCCGCGCCGTCACCATACCCATGCGAGTCCCCGTAAAACCTCCGGGCCCCTTTGCTACTGCAATAAAAGCCAAATCTGCCCAAGTTTGCGGCGCGATAAACTCTACTAAATACTGGTGTAAATCCGTTGCTAAACTGCGGCCCAAATTCCAAGTTTGGCAGCGATTATCGCCGGAAAAATTGCTGATTGCTAAACCTAATTCGGGTGTTGAGGTGTGCAACGCTAAGCCGTATTTTTTAACTAATGTTCCGTCTTGGGGATTGCTATTCACGATTACTGATAATTTTCCTTCACAAAAAACAGCGGCAATGCCACAACCAAGCAACCCAATAGAATGCCAAATATTCCCGTGTTTAAAATCCTTGAATTGCCCATGCCACCAGTTATCAAAAACAGCACTACCAAACTTGCAAATAAATTCTTGTTCGCAAATTCTTTGTCTTGAGAAACTTGATGTTTGACAACCATAAAACCGGATGCAACTATAAGCGCGAACCAAGAATTAAAAATGACTATTTGAGAGCCAAAGATAAACCAAACTAAAGCAAACATGAGCGAATCGAGCCAGAAATCCTGAGTTTTCAACTTCGGAAGCCAAAATTCTTGGGTAACAACTGGGGCGATTTTCTTGGCTAATTGATTGTGTTGCAGCCGCAGGAGTTTGTTTTTTAATTGAATTTTGGGATCGATTTGCAATACTTCCTTCCACTCGGGGACGCGAGAATTGTTTACTCTTCCCAACAGCTTAATGGCTGTGACTTTATTTAACTGCAAAGCGGTGAGTTTGGTGGCAATTATTTGGGATAAGTGGGGATAGTGAACGGGATTGTCTTCGGTTCTGTTGATGACGATATTGAGCTTTTGCTTGGCTTGACTGATTTGGATTGTAACATTGTACGGGGCGATCGCCTCTTGTAAAGCTTGCTGAATTTCGGCTTGCTGTTCCCGACCCAAAAGCGCAGGTGCCGGGGCCAGTGCAGGCTTCGATTCTGCGCTTGTTTCCGGCGCATCCAGCACGGGCTGCGCGTCTAAATAGACCGGCTTGGGGTTCAACTGCCGGATGACTGCGGATGCTGAATTGTAGCGCCGGTTGGTGGCACTTTGGAGCATCGTGTCGAGGATGCGGCCGAAATCGTCGCTAACAGCACTCTTCAAATAATTGCGCCAAGCCCAGGAATCTTCGGCGCCCTCGAACAAGTCGAAGGGAGGAATGTGAGTCAGCAAGTGAATGCAAGTAACACCCAAACTGTAGATATCGCTAGCAAAAACTGCTTTTCCCATCAATTGTTCTGGGGCTGTATAAGCAGCGCTGCCGATAATTGTACCAGTTTGTGGCAATCCGGTTGCTGTTACTTTCTTTGCTGCACCAAAGTCTACTAAAACTATATCTTTTTGGAAAGGAGAGGGTTGATAGGAATTTTCTAAGGCGGGTAAAGGGGCGGGAGATAGGCGGCGGCGAATGATATTTTCTGGTTTGATATCGCGGTGAATAACTTTGGATTTGTGAACGAAGTGGATTACGGGCAATAAATCGTTGAGGATTTGTCGAATTTGGGTTTCGGTGAATGCTCCTTTTTGTTCTAATTCTTGAGCTAAATTTTTGCCGTCTATAAATTCTTGTACTAAATATTGTCTTCCCTCTTGTTCAAAATGCGCGATTAATTCGGGAATTTGGGGATGTTTTCCCAAGGTTTCTAGCTGGGCTGCTTCTTGGTGGAAGAGTTGGGCGGCTTTTTCGGCTGCGGTGTTTTGCGGGAAAAATTGCTTGATGACGCACTGCCCAAAAGTCTGGGGTTTGGTTTCATCAACTGCTAGGAAAGTTCTGCCGAAGCCTCCTTGCGCGATCGGCTTTATGGTACGGTAGCGAGATGCTGATGGCGATTGTTCGTTAGTTAACAACAATTTTGAGCCGCAACTTTGGCAAAATTCTGCATCACCGGGGTTTTGCGGATTCTGACAAGTTGGGTTTAAGCAATAGGACATTTGATTTTAGATTTTGGATTTTAGATTTTAGATTTAGGAATGGGGAATTGGGAATTGGGAATTGGGAATTGGGCATCGGGCATCGGACATCGGACATCGGGAATTGGGAATTGGGAATTGGGAATTGGGCATCGGGCATCGGACATCGGACATCGGGAATTGGAACTAAAAAATACCAACTGTTAACGAAGAGGGCGGGCACGGGGGCACTGCCCCTACCACAGGTCAAATGTCTACGGTCTACTAACAACTAATAACTAATAACTAACAACTAACAACTGTCAACTGTCAACTGTCAACTGTCAACTGTCAACTGACTCAAGTCGGGACGAGTTCGCCCGGCCGCAATTTTGCCCATTTGCCGGTCTCTTGTTTGAAACTTTGACACCCGACTACATCCCATTCCATTTCTACTTCGTCTTGACGGGGGCGGATGTTGACGTTGATGGTGGGTTCTACGGGGTCGAAATCGGGTGTTTCGGTGAGGTGGATTTGTTCGTGCTGTCCTTCTACGGCGTGGTATGTGAAGCAGCGGTCTACATAGTGGCAGTTAATACAAATACACATTCTTGATATCCTCTGTGCATTTCAAAAAGATTGGTGAATTTTGAGCTTTCTGTTAATCTAGCGTAGCAAGAGTTTTATTGTTTGTAAGGAAAGTAGATTTTTGTTGCGATGCCGATGAATTTGCCACCTGCGTTATCTCCTGAGACTTGGCCGTTCGATTTGGAACTGCTGACACCGCCTGTTTATTTGGTGGGCGGCGCGGTGCGGGATGCGCTGCTGGGCCGCCGATCGCACTATTTTGATTTGGATTTCGTTATGTTAGCACGGGCAGTGAAAACTGCTAGAAAAATTGCCGATCGCACGAAAGGCGGATTTGTGTTGTTGGATGCGGAACGACAGATTGCGCGGGTGGTGTTTGCGGGCGGTACGGTGGATTTTGCACAGGCTTTCGGGGGGAGTCTGGAGGAGGATTTGCACCGCCGCGATTTTCGGATAAATGCGATCGCCTGCAATCCTTTTACCGGAGAAATCATCGATCCTTTGGACGGTCAAACTGATTTGCGGTTGGGTTTGCTGCGGATGATTTCGCGATCGAATTTAGAGGACGATCCGCTGAGGTTATTAAGAGCTTACCGCCAAGCAGCACAGTTGGGTTTTGCGATCGAACCGGAAACTTTGCAGGCGATTCGGGAATTGGCGCCGTTGTTGAGTCGGGTGGCGGTGGAACGGGTGCGGACAGAATTGGGTTATTTGTTGAGCAATAATAACGGTGTTCCTTGGATTTGTAAGGGTTGCGAAGATGGGTTGTTTTCGATTTGGTTTGAAAGTGCGATCGACCGTTTCGATATCTTGACAAAAATTGACTCGTGTGCTGCTGATTTGGCGGCAATTTACCCGGAGTTGGAGAGAGAGTTTGGGCGATCGATTCGAGATACAATTAAAACGCCGTTGTTGGCGATCGGGAAGTTGGCTGTTTTGGCAAATTCTGACCCGACAATCGCTGAAACCGAGTTGCTGCGGTTGAAGTACAGCAATGCAGAGATTAAAAGTGCGATCGAGCTTTTGAAATATTTGCCACAACTTCAAGCACAACCGATTGCAGAAATGTCCTTACGAGAACAGTATTTCTTGTTTCGCGACGTGGGAATAGTATTTCCAATTTTAGCAGTTTTAGCCATGGCAGCGGGAATTGCGGTTGAGGAGATTGCACTGTTAATTAATCGCTATCTCGATGTCGGTGATATAGTCGCCCATCCCACACAATTAGTGAGCGGCAATGAGTTAATGGAATCTTTGAATATTCCCAGAAGTCCGCGCATCGGTCAATTGTTAATGGAGATTCAATTAGCGCGGGTGGAAGGGAGAATTGCGACTCGCGAAGATGCCCTGAAATTGGCGTCAGACTTTGTTGCGGTACAGCCAGATTTGATATAAATACAAATCCCTAAAATGTATAGCGGTTATCAGAAAGATTAGGTACGTTGTTGGGCTTTAGCCCTCTGACTGCCGCATACAAAATACGACTTTGAAACCTCGTTGACTCCTAAATTCGCCTCGGCAGATTAAAGATGAGGTATGAGGTACGTTGTTGGGCTAAAGCCCTCTTACTACCGCATACAAAATACGACTTTCAAACCTCGTTTATCCCTGAGACAGCCTAGTTTGTTGAGGATAAGTTTAAACCGCCGATTTATCTTTGAGCTCCGTGCTGTTTGAGTAACTTAACAATCTCCGGAGTGGATGATTTGTAAGCAATACTTAAAGCAGTTGCACCATTTTTGTTTCGAGCGTTTACATCCGCACCCTTTGCAAGAAACAACTTTACTAATGCAGGTTTTAATTGCGGAGAGATACCAGTATTGAATTGCACAATTCTCATCAACAGAGTAGTATTATCGTAAGGATCTGGAGCGTTGACATCAGCACCGCGATCGATCAATAATTTTACAATCTCGATATTTCGACCGGAGACAGCGCTGTACAGTAAACCTGATGGTACTTGGGGTTTATTCTTGAGAAGTAATTCAATTATCTCTTGCTTCTTTTTTTCAGACTCAAACCTATTGATTACAGAAAAAAAGGTGTTATCATTCACCTTGGCGCCTCGCTCGATCAAGGCTTTCATTGCTTGAGAATTGCCGCTTTCTGCTGCGATGTTGAGTGCTGTTTGTCCGTATTCGCTGCGATCGATCGCCTCCATGTCTGCACCGCTGGCGATTAAAAGGTCGATCGCCCCGCTACCCCGTCCAGCAGCCGCCGCGTGCAGGGGCGTTTGTCCTGATTTGTCGAGAGCCCTTACATCCAATCCTTTTTGGAGAAACAACTGTACAATTGCCTGATTTGGGCCAAAAGCAGCCGCGTGTAACAGTGTTTGGTTTAAATAAGTCTTGAAATGGATATCTGCATTTTTTGCCAAGAGATTTTCGACTGCTGCGCGATCGCCCGTGTAAGCAGCACTAAACAGCAAAATGTTGATATTATCTATTTTCGGCAATTCCCATTCATCTAACATATCCCCAATTCTCACCCGATCGCCCTGCCAATGCACAGACACAAGTTGCACCATGTCAACACTTGTACCATTCAACTCTTTTCCAGCCGCATCCAACAGAAATACATCGCAGGGGGCATCGCTTCCTCCACCGGGCATAGAAAACAGCATCGGATATCTGAGAATCGCGATCGAATATTTGCCATCAGGACTAAATTCGGCCGTGCGAATACCCAATTTCATAATTTGTCGGGGGGCAACGGAGAGGATAATTAACAAGCCTAAAATACCAAGACAGCCAAAACGAAAGAAACGCATAATTATCTTAAGGTAGCTTATGCGATCGACTATAGCAGTGCTAAATGAGTCGTAAAGTTTTTTACCCCACCCCAACCCTCCCCTTATTAAGGGGAGGGAGTAAGAAATTTACAAATGATTTAGGATTGCTATATAACTTTTAACCTATGTCGGTCGATCGCACTTTGGGAATTAGCAAACAACGATCGCGATCGCACCTGCAAATCTTTCAGCAGCATGGTGACGCCAGATAGAGCGACTTTTGGACGATCGGCAAAATTTACTGCAAGCTAGACTAGAGTTGTAATGGTCGTTCTCGATCGACAATTTACAACAACTCAGGAAAAAACATTCATCCAGCAAAGCCCGGGAATTCCCGTTGGAGCTTGTGCTGGTTGTTCCCTTCGTGTTACTACTGAGTTACGAAACTTCCGCATATCCTCGGCGAGGAACTAAGCTTTTCCCAAGTCTGAGCAATTGCTGCATTCCTATCCGCTGTTTCCGTTAAACTTTGGTCAGGAACCCAACTCTAAAGAGATTGGGCTTGCAAGAGAAATCAAGTAAGCCATTCTGACCAGCCTAAGTCTTCACTGACTACGTTATTTGGGTCACGACACCCTGTGGATGCGACGCCAGTCTCCTGCTCTGTCGCTAGTGGTTAAACAGTTTTAAGGTCACTGAAACAGTGCTGCTAGCCCAACAAGCCCTTATAACATTGGCGAGGCGAACATTACCCCGCAAGGGAGGCTCCACAAGAGCAAACATTATGCGTACAGGGTTGCAAGGTTTGAAACGGTAACTGTCCCGTTGAAAGTGCATTACAAAAGTACACCAAACCAAGCAACTCCAAGGCGGTAATGGCAAGAAAGATTCAAGGCGGTTGAAACCGCCCGGGTTGTTTCCCTCTCAGGTCTAAAGACTCTGAGTTTCTCACTTACCGAATAGTTTGATGATTTTTGAGCGCCTTGAAATACTACAGCCAACATCCTAACGCTTTCTCGATCGACTATCTCAACGACTTACGAGGAGCAATTCTCGCCTCACCTTACTTTGCAACCAACAACCTCAACCGCGATTTCATCGGCACAAAAGGCTTTTCCGTGGTATTTGGGCGCGCTCAAATCGCCGAAGTCGAGCGCCGATTCCCGTTGTTCAAACCCTATCTAGACCAAGCATTACAGCCGGAATGCAACGCTTTTTACCTCAATCCCCTGCTTCTAGGCGAAGGTTCCCGCGTCGATCCGCATATCGATCGATCTTTGCGATCGTACTGCAAAACGGTTGAACCTCCCGCCGCCGTCAGCGTTTTGTACGTACAAGTTCCCCCAAATTTGCAAGGCGGAGAATTGATACTCCGGCGCAACAAACAGCAAGTCGGACAGATTAAGCCACAAGTCAATTCACTGATCTATTTTCAAGGAGATTTGACACACTCAGTCAACGCCGTAAAAAGTAGCGGGACTCGCTTAAGTTTGGTTTGCGAACAGTACAGTTTGAGCGCCACAGAATTACAAGATATTCCCGGATTTACAATCGAGTCTCGGGCCGCGAAAGCAAAGAATAAGTGAAGTTTATTCGATAATTGATATCTGATCCAGTGAATGAATCAAAATGCTTGTAGGGGCGGGTTAACCAACAATTTATGGCTCAAACCAACAATCTCATAAACCCGCCCCCACCACGCGACAAAATTAGCTCGCGCGCAATTCAACGGACATGAAATGAGCTAGTAGCTAGTAGGGTGCGTCAGCTTTGAACTCTCAATTATTGACAAAATAACCCGCTGCTGACACACCCTACAACTCAAATTCTGCCGTTATGTGCGATCGGGCGATCGCCACCTTGGAAAAAAAACTAAAATTCTGTAGCCTACGATACATTTATTTTCTTAATGATTGTTTACAATTTCCAAGTGTAGATTGTGTACTCTCCATAATTCCCCAAAACCCTAAACAAGTGCGTTGTTTGGTGGACAGCGATTTATCGATCGTCGAACCATTAAAAACCATAAGTAGTTTTGACCAGAATTCATAGGAATTAACTCGCACAAAATTTTTGAGCTTACCAGGGTGAAAATTAGCCAGCAAATCTGTGCAGCGCCGACATCTACGATGTTGACTCAAATTAGTACAGTCTCCAGTCATCTATTTGCTTGCTAATAATCGAAATCCAACCGCATCTATGGAACACCGGATTCTCACCAACACCGACGGCGAAGAGATTCCGCCTCGCTCCTCCAATCTTTGAGAGCCAGCCAAACAAGGCATTCTCCAAAAAGTTAGGTCAGACTAAAAATGTTGGTAAATCCAACATATTCGTCAACGGTTAGAATTGCACTAACCTATATTTTTTCACAGCTACTCGTCCTTAATTCGCATAAAAATAACCATGAGTGGAAACGAATCGCGCATTCAAGCAATTTCTCAAATCGTCAACCGCCAAATAACTCCTGCAAAGCCTCCCAAGCGGTTAGAAGAAATGTGGGCAACAGACGTGTTTAGTCTGAGCAAAATGCAAGAAAGCCTGCCCAAAAGCATTTTTAAATCAGTCAAAAATACCATTCAAACAGGTACAACACTCGATCCTTCCGTAGCCGATGTAGTTGCAGTAGCAATGAAAGATTGGGCTATTTCCAAAGGAGCCCTCTACTACGCCCACGTATTCTATCCACTAACAAATAGCACCGCCGAAAAACACGACGGTTTCATCTCCGTCCAAAGCGACGGCTCCGTCATCTCAGAATTTGCAGGTAAACTGCTAGTACAAGGCGAACCCGACGGTTCATCCTTCCCCAACGGTGGCATTCGCTCCACCGCAGCAGCTCGCGGATACACAGCCTGGGATGTCACCAGCCCCGCCTATGTCATGGAAACAGACAACGGCATGACATTGTGCATTCCCACTGTTTTCATCTCCTGGACAGGTGAAGCCCTAGACAAGAAAACCCCGCTTTTGCGCTCCATTGCTGCCATGAACAAAGCAGCAACCAGAGTCTTAAAACTGCTAGGAAATACCGAAGTCGCTCCCGTAAATTCCAGTTGCGGTGCCGAGCAAGAATACTTCCTGATCGATTCCAACTTCGCCAACAGCCGCCCCGATTTGTTATTAGCAGGTCGCACCCTGTTTGGCAAGCCTCCTGCCAAAGGTCAGCAATTTGACGACCACTATTTTGGAGCAATTCCAGAGCGCGTTCAAGTCTTCATGCAAGAAGTAGAAGAAAGAATGTACCGCCTGGGAATTCCTGCCAAAACTCGCCACAACGAAGTAGCACCAGGTCAGTTTGAAATTGCACCCTTTTTTGAAGCAGCAAACGTCGCCAGCGACCACCAACAATTAACCATGACAATTCTCCGCAACACCGCGAAGAAACATGGTTTTATGTGCTTGCTGCACGAGAAGCCTTTCGCAGGAATCAACGGTTCCGGCAAACACGTCAACTGGTCAGTCGGTAACGCCACCCAAGGCAACTTATTAGATCCAGGCGATACACCACACTCCAACATACAGTTCCTAGTTTTCTGCGGCGCTGTAATTCGCGGCGTTCACAAATACGGCCCCTTGTTGCGCGCCGTAGTTGCAACTGCTAGCAACGACCACCGCTTGGGCGCCAATGAAGCTCCGCCAGCAATTATCTCTGTCTATTTGGGATCCCAATTAGAAGATATCTTCGATCAAATTAGCAAGGGGGGTATTAAGGATTCCCAAGGTCGCGGAATCATGAATTTAGGCGTAGAAACACTGCCTGTTTTCGTCAAAGATGCCGGCGACAGAAACCGGACTTCGCCCTTTGCCTTTACTGGAAACCGCTTTGAATTCCGCGCAGTAGGTTCGGGTCAATCTGTTTCCGGCCCGCTGGTCGCGATGAATACAATTCTCGCAGATTCTTTGGACTGGGTTGCTAACAAATTAGAAAGCGCTTTGACCAACGGAACTGACTTGAATGCTGCCATCCAAACACTCTTGAAAGAAGTGATGGACGAGCACGGCGCTGTGGTATTTGGCGGCAACGGCTATTCTGAAGAATGGCACAAAATGGCCGTTGAAGAACGCGGTTTAGCTAACTTGCGGACTACCGCTGATGCTTTGCCCGTATTGAAGGCAGAATACATTGAGGACTTGTTTGAAAAGACAGGTGTTCTCACTCCGGTTGAATTGGAAAGCCGTTTTGATGTGTATGCAGAGCAGTATATACTGGCTATTGAAGTCGAAGCAAAATTGGTCGGCAGCATTTCCAAAACAATGATTTATCCGGCAGCGGTGAGATATTTGTCGGATCTTTCTAACACAATTGCTGGCTTGAAAGAGATTGGCATTGAATTAGAAAAGGCAACTGCTCAACAAGTCGCGACGCTGGTTAAGTCGATGATGGATACTGCGAGCAAGTTGAGTGATGCTTTGAGCAAGCACGATTTTGCTACAACTGAAGAGCATATGCAGTATGCTTCGCAAACCATTCGTCCTTTGATGGATGAGGTTCGTCAGTATGCTGATGCTTTGGAAGCTGAAGTGGCTGATGATTTGTGGCCGCTTCCTACTTATCAAGAAATGCTGTTTGTTAAGTAAGCTGTTGGGCATCTAAATTGTATTTTTGGGGCGGGCTTTCTGGCCCACCCCACAAGACTTTTCTTAAACTTGACTATACAATTTCAATGCACTTGTGCTTAATCGCAAACCTGGTTAATTTCTGGTGAGATTTGTGGGGACACGGCAATGCCGTGTCCCTACAATATTATTTTCGGGTAGGGACACGGCACTGCCGTCTCCTTTGATGTTATGGTTAAAAACTTTATTTTAATCAACGCCCTACAGTTGCTATCAACCGGATTTCAGCGCTCCCGGCAAACAGGCAAAGCAGGCTTCGATCGCTGCGGAACTTGAGCCATTTGATTGTATGCTACAAGCGTTACTTGTCCATCAGCATTTATCACCCAACCTTGAGCGGGAATCACTGGCTGGGGCTGAATTTCTATTTCTGCTTTTGTACCCTGTAGATTCTGACTGCTACCGACGGCCGGTTCCACCCAACTAAACAGGGTAGAATCGCTGCTGAGCAAATCATTTGGGTTCGCAGGTATTCCTCCTTTACCAGTAATAGTAAACTCACTTCCCGCCCCTTGAGTGCAAGGATTAGCTACAATTAACGCCTCTGGAGAGATAACATTTTGTGGCAATTCTACCAATCCTTGAGCCGGATTGACACCAGAAGTGCTAAACGTTACTGCCCCTTGCAAAGCCGGGCCAGCCTGTTGCGAAATAGCCGCGATGTCGCTAGTGGGAATTAAAGAAGTTGGATTCACTTGTAAGTTAGCAAATTCAGCATCAGTCAATCCTAAAGTGCTTCTAGCTGCTTCGCGATTAATGCTCGTAAAACCAAATATATTCGGGACATTCACCGCAACTTGTCCGCCCCTGGCTGTGCGAGCATTGGCTGTAATATCACTATTTTCTCGCGGGAGGGCTAACAAAATATCGCTATTAATTCTGATGTTGCCGCCATCAGAATTACCTGCATCGGTGGTAATTCTGCTATTGCGCCGCAACTGGATGGATCGCGATCGCAGATTAATATTTGCCCCAGTACCAGATACGGTTGTACCATCAATGCTGGCTTTGTTATCCAGGGCGATCGCATCAGCAACAACGTTGATATTGCCAGCGCGTCCCGATCCAATACTTGCCACATTGACCGTTGCCCCATCCCTAATAATCAATTGATTAACATTCAGATTCAACGAGCCCGCATTCCCCGTAGCGTTGGGATTGACAAAACTAAACGCCCTGCCAGCCGAAGCCTCAATTCTACTGCTGAACCGACCGTTATTCCCACTGCCTTGGACTTCTGTGCGATCGGCATTAATTGTAATATCTCCCGCATCTGCTGCACTCAAAGAAGCCGCAGTAATAATGCCCCCATCCCGCACAGTGAGTACAGGCGTAGAGAGGCGGATATCTCCACCCCGGCCAGAGCTTGTAGTTTGAGTGCCAAGAACACTCGGTGCGAAGCCCGCATTCCCCCCTGTCAAAACTCCAGACACGCCGCTCACTTCGATCGAGTCTGAAGCTCTGATAGTTAAAGTTCCTCCTGGCCCCCCACCGGTAGAAAACACATTTTCACCAATAATCGTACCCGTCGATAAAGTAATTACAGCTCCATTAGAAACAGTCAGCCGCTTAGTGTCGATCGTAATATCCCCAGCTTTCCCCTTTCCATCGAAAGAGCTAGTAGCCAGAGTAGTTTGCCCCGTACCTCCACCCAGACTCCCCGACAATTCTACAGATTCATTCGTTTTAATCGCGATATTCCCCGATGCTCCATCACTACGGCTGATGCCGATCAGACTGGCTCCATCGCGCATGATTAACCGTTGTGCGTCAACAGTGATACTTCCGCCTTGGCCGGTACTTCCACGAGTTGTGCCGCTGTTGAGCACTGAACCGATCAATTCGACGGTGTTAGCACGGATATTCAGATTTCCGGCATTTGCAGCAGTAAAGGTACTGGTACCGCCCAGTGCCCCATCGCGCAGCAGCAGCCGAGGAGTGTCAATGTTAATATTTCCAGCGGCTCCACTACCAGCAGTACCAGCACTCAGCATAATTTGCGGGTCAAAAGGGTTGAACGCTCCAGAGGCTAGATATTGGCTATAAACCCGCTGATAGCCTTCAATTCCCAGCCCGCTCATTTCTACTGAGTCAGTAGCGTGGATGTTTAAATTGTTCCCCTTCCCATCTCCGAGTGTGGCGCTGAGAATTTGCGACCCTTTATCTACTCGCAAGTTTTGGGCATTAATATCAATACTTCTGCCATCAAGATTTCCGAGTGTTAGGCTATAAATTCCTGAACTACTGACGGTGACATTAGAACCTCTGATGTCAATTTTTCCACCGCCTAATCCGCTGGTATTTATCAATGCACCGTTCATTTCAATGTTGCCAAAGTTCTGAATATTGCTGTAGTTTAAATTCAGACCTAAAGCTGTTGGTTCAAATTGCACTAAACCTGGAGTTTTCACACTTCCTAATAATATTTGTCCGGTATAAGCTGTTAAATTGCCGCCGTTTAGTTGAATGTCTCCACCAATTAAGGCTAAAGTTTGACCGGGGTCTACGGCTAAACCAAGTTTGTTAGAAACAGGAACCTCTATCGGTAGTGGTGGTAAGCTTGGTGTTGGGCCAATTGCTTGGGAAGTGTTGACAATTGTACCGGGATTGTCTCGAAATCTCAAGCCCACAGGAATATTAATCGCTAATAACGGCACGGCGCTGGGGTTCGCGCTGCTAAATTCAAAGCCGTTATTAAAAACAATACTATCAGCGGTTGAACCGATAAATGAGCCGCGTAAATCTAATCGAGCATTGGGGCCGAAGATAATTCCTTTCGGATTGAGTAAGAATAAGTTGGCGTTTCCTTGTACTCCTAATGTTCCTAAAATATTGGAAGAATTGCTACCTGTGACGCGGGTAAAAATGTTAGCAATGCCGTTAGGATTGGCAAAATATGCGCCTCTACCTTCACCGACGTTGAATTCGCGGAAACTGTGAAATAAGCTAGAACCGCGACTTGCACCGCCTTCTATGCGGTCTGATGGTAGGTTATTGATGCTGTCGGAGACTGTGCGGGAGTTTTCAGTTGCTAAAGTGCGATCGGGGATGATTTGAGCAATTGTGGCAGTGGGAAATAGCAATAAGAAAGCAAAAAATAGAGTAGAAGATAGGCGGGGCATTGTTTAACCTCTCTTAGAAGTTACGCTGCTGAATAAAATTGGACGATCGACATTAGATATCTGGCGAAAAACTAATCTCGAACAGGCTTTCCGGCCTGTTGCACAAGAATTATACCAGATGTCTAATTGTATTTTTCAATCAGCCGATCGCCCAAACTCAAATTCCCTCATCAATCAAACGATTTGTTTGCTCGCGGGTTCCCCCGTACCAGGAGGTACTACTGAATCGCCAAAAGCAATCCGCAGAAAAGGCGGAGCCAAGAAAGTCGTCAGAATCACCATGATAATAATCGAGACTTCCAACGGCTTATCCAACACCCCACTCGCCGAACCAATTCCGGCAAAAACCAAACCGACTTCGCCCCGAGGAATCATCCCAACTCCGATCGCCAATCGATTGATTCCGGGCACACCAAACACCACCCAACCTGTAACAATTTTGCCAATAATCGCCACCACAATCAAGAAAGCCGCAATCAAAAGGCCCGCCCGATTATCCGGCACTGCTGGGTTCAAAACTCGCAAATCGGCCCTAGCTCCCACTGTCACAAAAAAGATGGGGACAATGACATCTGAGATGGGTTTCACCAATTCATCCAACTCTGTGCGCGCATCGCTTTTATCCAACACCAAACCAGCCGCAAACGCACCCAAAATCGCTTCCAGATGAATTGCGTTGCCCAGAAATGCCATGAATAAGGCGAAAATAAAGGCCGGGATAATAATATTGCCGCGAGTTTTGAGTTGGCCCACCACCGCCGAGAAGGTTTTGTCGAAGACACCGCCCAACAGAATCGAACCTAACAGAAATACAGTGGCACTGACAATCAAATAGATGACATTAACAACATCAATTTCACCCGTTTTGGCTAAGCTAGCGACAACAGCTAGGACAATAATTCCCAGCACATCATCAATCACCGCCGCACCGACAATAATTTGACCTTCTTTAGATGTCAGTTGTCCTAAATCAGACAACACTTTCGAGGTAATTCCGATGCTGGTTGCTGTCAAAGCCGCACCTGCAAAAATTGCCGGAATTGCTGGAGTGTGGAAAATTACCATCAAGCCAACAGTACCTGCGGCAAAGGGAACAGCCACGCCTACACAGGCGACAACGACGGCTTGAACTCCGACTTGTTTTAGTTGATTGAGATCGGACTCTAAGCCAATTTCAAACAGCAGAATAATTACGCCTAATTCGCCCAGCACAGAAATGATTTCACTCTGCGACTCAAAGACACTGGTAAGGGCGGCAGGGGATAGATGGTTGAGCGATTGTAGAACACTCATAATCCCGGAGTCTGAAGCTGACAGCCCGCTTTCGGAAAAAACGATCAGGTGTAAAGCAGACACCCCGACAATTACCCCTGCTACCAATTCACCCAATACGGGCGGTAAATCGAAGTTTCTCGCTACTTCTGCGCCGAATTTACTGGCGATATAAATCACTACTAAACTGAGCAAAACTCCGCTGAGGACGATCGGCGAATTTTCGGGATCGACTGTTGCTAGCAAAGGTATGGGAGCAATTAGCGGTGCTATCCCTGAACTGAAAGCTGTAATTGTATGGTTCACAAACATGAGTGATGTGATGGTAATAAAGATGATTCTACGCTGATTGATGATTGAATTTATGAAGTGTAGTAGGGACACGGCGCCGTGCCCATAGGTGTCAACTTATGACTACAACCCTTGATAAGTCTCGTTTTTACCTGAGTCCAGATCCCCCTAAATCCCCCTTAAGAAGGGGGACTTTGAGAAGACTCCTGTCCCCCCCTTCTTAAGGGGGGTTAGGGGGGATCTGGCTTTAATCGTCAAACAATAGTCTCTGAATGGGTTTGACGTTAAGTTGACACTAATGGGCATTGCCGTGTCCCTACGGGGATTGAGCGATAGGCGGGTGTACTTCATAAATGTGGAATTTGCTGTATCAAGCAAAACTTGAAGAACCCAAATCTGGGGGAACATCCTGCCATCTTCCTTGTCCTACTGCTTGAATTGCTTCTTTTAGCATGATATCGCCGGTATAAATTGCTCTACCAACGATCGCACTTTTGACACCAATTGGTTCCAAAGCCAACAAACTTAACAAATCTGCGATCGAACTGACGCCGCCGGAAGCAATCACCGGAATCGAGATGGCGCTAGCAATTTCCCGCAAAGATTCCAAATTCGGCCCTTCCATGGTGCCGTCGCGGTGAATGTCGGTGTAAATAATTTCAGCCGCCCCTAATTCTGCCATTTTTTGCGCCAATTCTGTCGCTAAAACTTCGGAAGTTTCCAGCCAGCCTCTAGTCGCAACTTTACCGTTTCTGGCATCGATTCCGACGAGAATTTGACCTGGAAATTCGGCACACAATTCACCGACTAATTGCGGTTGTTCGACGGCGACAGTGCCGAGAATGGCGCGCTGAACGCCTAATTTGAGAATTGCCGCGACAGAAGGGCGATCGCGCATTCCGCCTCCTAATTGACAGGGAACGTCTACTGCGCGGACGATCGCCTCAATAGCTGCTAAGTTTACAGGATGACCTGCTTTTGCCCCATCGAGGTCTACCAAATGCAGCATTGTGGCGCCTTCATTTACCCACTGTCTGGCGACTTCGACGGGATTTTCGTTAAAAGTTTGGGACTTGGCGTAGTCTCCCTGATAGAGTCTGACGCATTTTCCGTCCAAAAGGTCGATCGCTGGAATTACATTCATAATATTTGGGAATTGGGGAATTGGGGAATTGGGAATTGGGAATTGGGAATTGGGAATTGGGAATTGGGAATTGGTAATTGACTGCTGTCAACTGTCAACTGTCAACTGTCAACTGTTTAAATACCTTCACAACCGCTATTTAAATGAAACATAATCGATGACGATAGAGTTGACCACAAAGGAGTATCAATCTCAGCTTCTCGCAAAGCTTCAGCCGTCCAGTCATTGCAAGTTCTCAAAATAGAGTAACTGCCTTTTGCTTCATAAAAACTGTCAGTGTTGTAGTAGCCGTAGCTGATTTTTATTTTATTACCTGCTGCGTCTAATTGGAATGTATTTTTAAGGAAATTTACCAGCCTCCGATAATTTTTCCCACTAATTTTAACACATTTGGTTTCTATATCTTGAGGAAAAACTCGATAACCTTGAACGTGGAGGGTAGACGGAGTAGGGAGAAATAGAGCATTGAAAGCTATAACTGGGTTGATGGTTGCTGAGGTGGGACTTTCCAGCATAAAAGCTCGATCTCCCCAGCCAAAAGACAAATATTTATAATCATAATTTGCCTCTCGTCCTATTTGTGTAATTGGTAAATATTGATTCCAGTCAAAGTATTGATTTTTAACTGGAACGATGATTTCGGTGTGGATGCCTTGGTTAGAAACTTGTACGCTAACTGTGCAATTTTTTTGCGAGGATTGTTCCCACTTTCGGGGAGTCAGGTAGCCGATTGCAGCAAGGATAGCAATCAGACATAAATTAAGAATACAAATGCGGTAAATTAATTTAGTGTTAAACATTATATCTATTTTCAAGGTTCGTAGTGAGGACTTTAGTCCTTAATAATCTTAAGAAGAAGGACTGAAGTCCTCACTACGAACGAAGAAGAAGAAGGACTGAAGTCCTCACTACGAACGAAGAAGAAGAAGGACTGAAGTCCTCACTACGAACTGTTTTAAACAGGCGGGCGTTGCATCTTTGTGGGAAAGAATTCTTGCAGGGCAGAATTTCGCTGTTCGGGAGTTTCGCTGGCCCAATTTGACAAGCTTTCATAGAAAAAGAAGGAAACTCCTGCAAAATTCCTGTTTCGGACTGCTTGCACTTGCTCTTGAATTTGTGACAGCGGAATAGAACTGTTTTTCAAACCTGTTAAAATACCGATCGCAGTTGGAATGTGCTTTTTGGCGAGTTTGACTTCTTCCCGTTCCAGTTCGGCATTAAAACGCTTGATATCATTGCGATACACCTGTATTATAAGTTCTTCGATGTAACCGCGTCTTTCCCAGCTAAACCAGTCCTGCAAGTGGGCGGGTAAAGCAAAGTGCAACGGATTGGGAGATAAACTAATAATACATTTTTGTTTGCGGGATTTGATGGCGCGGGAAATTCGCCCCATGAAGTCGTTGATTTTGTCGGCGCGCCAGCGGATCCAGAAGGTTTCGCGGGCGTCATTGGAGGGAGGACTTTTGATTTGTTTTTCATACATTAACACTGTTTGCGGCTCGTAGCCAAACTCTACGGGCAAACCGAAATGGTCGTCAAATTGAATGCCATCTAGATCGTAATTATCGACGATTTCTAAGATTAAATCTAAGATAAATTTCTGAACTTCCGGATGAAAAGGATTCAGCCAAACTCGATCGTGCGTGCCTTCTTTCCAAATAGTTGAACCGTCGCGTCGCGTCGCCAGCCAGTCAGGGTGAAGTCTGGCTAATTCCGATTCGGCGGGAGCCATGAAACCAAACTCAAACCACGGGATTACTGCTATACTTTTTTTGTGGGATTGTGCTATAATTTCTTTGAGAATGTCTCGGTCTTGCAATCCTGGTGATGGGTCGATCGACTTTCCGAATACTCGTTTGGCTACAGCGCTGGGATAAAGCGTATAGCCTCCTTGCCAAACCGTAGGATAAATGGTGTTAAAGTTGAGTTTGTCCAGTCGATTTACAGCGTCAATGATGTTGCTGGGGGAGAAAATAACGTCGCTGTCAATATTAGTCAGCCAGATGCCGCGCAATTCGGTGGTTGGGGTTTTGGGTGCAGTTTGAGCTTCCATTCGGGGGGAGAAAATTGCGGCGGAGGTAAGGGCGATCGCAAAAACAACTATTAAAGCCAGTATCCGCCGCCATTTGTGCAGTTTAATCATCAATTTTTCGCAAACACCACAATCTAATATCATACTGTAACGTTCGCACTGCAAACCTGACTTTCTTGAACCCGCGGAGGCGGGTTTTGTCTGTATAGTCGCGGTTTCAACCGCCGAGTCTTTCTTCAACCCGCCTCCTCGGGTTTTGTCTGTCTAGTCGCGGTTTCAACCGCCGAGTGGCAATTTCATCACTTGGCGGTAGTGCGATTCAATCTCGCCCACCATCGGCGATTGGCGCTTGCTACTCCACTCGCTGCGATCGAATAATTGCCGCCTCAAACCATCAACATCAATGGTTTTAACCTTACCTTCAGCGACAATTTGTTTGCCGTTTACCCAAACGCTATCTACCGTATTTGTCGGGCGTCCCAAAATTAGCAAACCAATCGGATCGGTGCGCGGTAACAATGATAAACTGGTTAAATCGTACAGCACTAAATCGGCTTTTTTGCCGACAGTTAGCGAACCAATTTCATCGCCGAGATTCAAGCCTTTTGCTCCCCCCAGCGATGCCATTTCTACAGACTGGCGCGGTGTAATCCAGTGGCGGTAATCCAAATCCGTAATATTGTGCAGAATTGAACCCATTTTAATCGCTTCCAGCAAATCTTGAGAGTCGTTGCTAGCGGCGCCGTCGCAGCCAAAAGATACGTTTACTCCAGCTTGGCGGTATTTCAAAATCGGTGCAATCCCGCTTCCTAAGCGCAGGTTGCTGAGGGGATTGTGTACAACAGTCGATTGAGTTTCTGCCATAATTGCAATGTCGGCATCGTCCAGCCACACGCAGTGCGCTAAGGAAGTGCGCGGACTTAAATAACCGATTTGTTGCAAATGTTCGACAGCGCTACAGCCGTATTTTTCGCGAGCTAACTGTTTTTGAGCGGGCGTTTCTAAGAGGTGGGCGTGCAGGCAAAGATTGTAGCGATCGCCCAAATCGATGCAGCCTTCAAACAAAGCATCAGAACACAGTTGAATTCCCGTCGGTGCCAGCAATATATTAACACCTTTTTCTGGATAGTGAAACTGTTTGATAGCTGCTTCCATGAGTTCCAAAGTTGCATTTGTCGAGCGAATGTAAGCCGCGTGCTCGATGCCACTCTCGCCCGCAGGCATTCCCGCTGTCAGGGATTCATCTTGAATTAACGGCCCGATAAAAGCGCGGATGCCGATTTCTTGATAAGCGCGAACTGCCGCAGCAATTGTCTCTAATTCTTGCCCCGGAATCAAAACTAAATGATCGACTACACTTGTACCGCCCGAGAGCAATGTTTCTACCGCAGTTCCCAAGGCACTCAAGTAAACTTGTTCCGGATCGAGAGGCGTGAAATCGTACAGTTCGCCAATCCACAACTCCAGCGGTAAAGGCGGAATAATCCCGCGCTGCCACATTTCAGAAGAGTGCGTGTGCGCGTTGACAAAACCGGGCAGCAGCAGCTTATTTTTGCCATCGATTGCTGTTTCTGTAGGAGCTAAATTTTGGGCGATCGCACTTATGCAATTATCGGCCACTTGCACGTCTGCGGTTTCATAACCACTCTCAACCGGAATCAAAGCATTTTGGATTGTAAAACTCATATATTTACCCTTTCTGGTGAATTCACATCTCTTTCTATTTTAGGACTAGATCATCTTCTTTTATCTCGTTCTCAGCCTTTTAAATATCGTTTAATCTCGTTCCCAGGCTATGGCTGGTAATGCATATAAGCGAGAAAGAGCCTCGCCTGTGGTTTACTGGAGGTAGAGCCTCCTGCAAGGAATTTCCAGGCTATGGCTGGGAACGATAAAATAGCCTGGAAACTAGAAACTTTTTGCCTAAATTTGGTTAATTTCAATAAAGCATCAAGTAGATCGAAACAGTTACGTTTGATACTGAGACTTAATCTTAGCAAAGATTTAAGATATCGCAAGTTAGCAACAATCAAAGAGTTATAAAATTGAAGTGGTTTTTCAGTCGCAATCTAATATGAATCCAGATAGCCTCCGCACCTTGGGCGTTGCGCCAAATGCTTGGAAAGTTGATGCTAAAATTGCCGACATCACCCGATCGCCGATCGCGCCTCAACCTGTTACCCTAGAAACAGAAACGAAAACCCTGCGATTGGACTTAGCAAAAGCAGCGATGCTAGTGATAGATATGCAAAACGATTTCTGTCACCCCGACGGTTGGCTATCACACATCGGCGTCGATGTAACCCCTGCGCGCACTCCAATTAATCCTTTGCAAAATTTGCTGCCAAAATTGCGATCGCACGCAGTACCCATTATTTGGATAAACTGGGGAAACCGCCCCGATTTGCTCAATATTAGCGCAGCTTCGCGCCACGTTTACAATCCCACGGGCGAGGGCGTAGGTTTGGGAGATCCGCTACCCAAAAACGGCGCATCTGTTTTGATGGCGGGGAGTTGGGCGGCCGCGGTTGTTGATGAATTAGAACAGAAACCAGAGGATATTTGCATTGATAAATATCGCATGAGTGCCTTTTGGGATACTCCTTTAGATAGTATCCTACGGAACCTGGGAAGAACTACACTTTTTTTTGGCGGAGTCAACGCCGATCAATGTGTCATGGCTACCCTACAAGATGCTTGTTTTCTAAACTACGACTGCATTTTAGTCAAAGATTGTACAGCTACCACATCTCCAGAGTATTGCTGGCAGGCTACTCTTTATAACGTTAAACAATGTTTTGGGTTTTTGTCTGATTCTCAGGCTATGTTAGAAGCAATTAAATAACTAGGGAATTAGTCATTAGTCATTAGTCATTAGTCATTAGTCATTAGTCATTAGTCATTAGTTATTGGTTATTGGTCATTGGTCATTGGTCATTAGTCATTGGTCATTAGCAATAAACTGGGGAGGTTGAGCCACGGACTAATGACTCTGAATGCTCACTAATGACAGCAGAAACATAGGGTGCATCTCATTTTGGCAAGGGCGAAGCATTTCGGCACATAATTTATGAGTGAGAATCAGAGATTTACTGCCGAAATGCTTCGCCCCTACGAGTATATTTGCATTCATTGAGATGCACCCGAAACATATAGCAACTGTCCGAGACGGTTAGGAAGTTCTTAATTGCTAAAATCCTGGGTTCTGCTTCCCTCTTCCCTCTTCCCTCTTCCTTCTTCCTTCAGCTATAACAACTCACAACTAAGAATAAAAAAATGACAAACCAGTGCATGATTCCGGTGATGAAATCGCCTCAAGACTACCAAGCATTTCGCATCAGCCCGGGGGATACTAATAGATTAGCCATAGTTTTCGATCCGGCAACCGCGAATGCCTCATTAACTGTTTGCATCGAGATTTTCGATCCGGGCGGAAAAACTCCTCCCAACCGCCATCAATTTGCGGTAGAAATGTTTTTTGTACTCAAAGGAAGAGGGCAAGCGACTTGCGACGGCAAAACAGTTAGTATTAAACCGGGTGATAGTTTGTTAGTGCCTCCAACTGGCACTCACGTCATTGAAAATACGGGCAGCGAACGTCTTTACACTTTGTGCATTATGGTGCCAAACGAGGATTTTGTGGAACTAATTCGCAGCGGTACACCAGTCGAACTCGATGAGGAAGATATGAGGGTTCTCGGGCGATCGGATGTACTCGTGCCGTGCTAGGTTTGTAGTGAGGACTTCAGTCCGCAAAATAAACAGCTAAACGCGCTAAGTTAGATCGTTCGGACTTCAGTATACCTCTTGCAAAAATAGCTAGGAACGGGCAAGATGCCAGTTTCTGAATTCAATGCGCCTGAGTTTGAGTGCCGCTTGTTTTCCAGCTTATGACGTGAATCCGGGAACTTGTGCACCTCCGGGTGCAGCGCGGTTAATTGATGCTAAAATTATGACGCTGACAGTAAGTTGTGGCGGGAGTTGTCCTTCTCAGATTTTACTGCCAATTGGCGATCGCACTTAAAATCCATCAAACTATGAGCGTTATCTTTCACATCACCCGCAGCCAACAGTGGGAAGAAGCAAAACAAGTGCAATCCTATCGCGGAGATACGTTAGATACAGAAGGATTTATCCACTGTTCGACTCTGCCGCAAGTTTTGAAATCTGCCAATAAATTTTTTGTAGGACAAACAGGATTGCTGCTGCTGTGGATTGACTCGGAAAAAATAGAATCTGAACTTAAGTATGAATTTGCCGCCGGTGAGGATTACCCGCACATTTACGGGCCGCTAAATGTGGATGCTGTGTTGCAAGTTTTTGAGTTTGAACCCGGTGCCGATGGCAAGTTTGAATTGCCGGCAGAGTTAACAGCAACTATCAACGAACAAGCTTAGTATCCTGTGAAGATACTTCAACAAACATCACTTATTAGTCAAGGTGTTTGATGATATTACTTTGGTGGTTATCGAGCACATGAATGAAGAGATAGCATCTAAGGATCGCGAATTAAATAATTTACACATATTTGTGGGATGGGCGTCCCGCCCGTCCTTTCGTGACGGGCGGGACGCCCATCCCACAAGAACAATAAAAATTGTAAGTTATTTAATTCTCATTCCTAAGTATTGCCGATAAATCTTCTAATCTGCAAATTATTAAGCTATTAAAACAGCATGGTGCTAAAATTTGACCGAGGATATTTTTTCAATATGATGCTATTCAAATTATTGCCGATCGCCCTGCTATTATTAAGCTCTGCCATCAGTGGCGGTGCACTAGCACAATCGGCGAAACCCAGCAGACAGATCGGGCCGGCGATTGATTGCGATCGCGACGGACAACAGGACGACATCCGCATGGATGATGATGGTGATGGTATACCCGATCGCTGTTTGCTAAATCAAATTAAGCCTGTCATGAATCGGGAAAATTACGATCTAGAATTGAAACAACTTCAGGCTCAACCCTGTCAAAAAGCCACAAAAACCGTCAAAAATATTAGCTACATCATGTGTTCTACCAATGGCGGTAAAACCATTGTCAGTGCATCGGAAGCCCTGGTGGAAGTGGGAGATGGAGTGGGATTTTGGCTAAAAGGCGATCGGGTAAGGGCGATCGTCTTTTTTGGTACGGGTGAAGTTGTTTTCTTCAACCGTGGAGTGTTGGAAGCACAGATGTCAGATAAAGAAGTGACAACTGTTTTTACTGCTGATGAACGGCAGCAGTTTGAGAGGCTAGAAAAGAACGGAGTGCAGAGGATTTTGCAAGTATTTGGGAAGTAGATCGGGTTTTTAACAGGGAGAGAGTTTTATGTTTGATGAGGTTGATTTACTTGTTTCTTCCTTTTGCCAGATGACAACCCTTAACTCATCAAACGACAATTTATAATATTTCGAGTCATAGTATATGCCGCAATACTTCGGAAAACTCCAAACTACCGAACAGCCTTGGTCAATTATTGGCTCTATACAATCGATCGACAAAACCGATCACACAATTCACTTCAACTGTACCAACTCCTCTCTCAAAATCAGCATCCTCGCGCCGAATTTAATTCGAGTGCGAATGTCCCCGACAGGTGAATTTAAAGATAGATCGCACTCCGTAACTCTCCCCGACGAAGAATGGCAAATTGTACCTTTTGAAGTGCGAGAAACAGCGGAAAAAATCGAAATTGAAACAGCACAAATAACAATTTCTGTCAAGCGCGATCGCCCTGCCATCGAATGCTTTGACAAATCAGGAAAACCCTTTGCTAGCGACTGCGATCGCCCGATGGGATGGCGCACAGGTGCAACCGCCGCCTGGAAGCGCATCGAAACAGACGAACACTTCTACGGTTTCGGCCAACGCACCGGCTTCCTCGACAAACTCTCCGAAGTCAAGACAAACTGGACGATAGACTCCCTCGACTACAATTCGCAGACAGATGAAATGTACCAGGCGATCGCATTTTACATCGCCCTGAATCCCGATCGCGCTTACGGCATCTTTTTCAACACCACATTTTGGAGTCAATTCGACATCGGCGCGGAAACACCAGGGGTTTTGCGGATGGAAACCAGAGACACGGAACTCGACTACTACATCATTTACGGCCCGGAACCCGCCCAAATTCTCGCCACCTACACGCAGTTGACCGGCCGGATGCCGATTCCGCCAAAATGGGCGCTGGGATACCACCAGTGCCGCTGGAGCTACGAATCCGAGGACGTTGTGCGGGAGTTGGCGCGGGAATTTCGCGATCGCAGCATTCCCTGCGATGTCATCCACCTCGACATTGACTATATGCGCGGCTACCGGGTTTTTACTTGGAGCCCAAAGCGTTTCCCCGATCCGGCGAAACTGATCGCAGACTTAAAAGCAGTCGGTTTCAAAGTTGTCACAATTGTCGATCCCGGTGTCAAGTACGAACCGGAAGCAGATTATGAAATATTCGATCGCGGTGTGGAAAACGACTATTTCGTCCGCACCGCCGACGGAAAGCTTTTCCACGGTTACGTTTGGCCCGACAAAGCCGTGTTTCCCGACTTCATGCGCCCCGACGTGCGCCAGTGGTGGGGCGAATTGCACAAAAGCCTGACAGATATGGGCGTTGCGGGGATTTGGAACGACATGAACGAACCTGCGATCGCCGATCGACCTTTTGGCGATGGTGGCGAACACATTTGGTTTCCGCTGGATGCACCGCAGGGCCCGGAATTCGATCGCACAACTCACGCCGAAACCCACAATTTGTACGGGTTGATGATGGCGAAAGCTTGTGCGGAAGGGTTGCAAAAAGTCCGAGGGGGCGATCGATCTTTTGTGCTAACGCGATCGGGATTTGCGGGGGTGCAGCGCTACTCCTCCGTGTGGATGGGCGACAATCAATCGCAGTGGGAACACTTAGAAATGTCGCTACCAATGCTTTGCAACATGGGGCTTTCCGGCGTCGCCTTTGTCGGTTGCGACATCGGCGGCTTTGCGGGGAATGCAACCGCTGAATTGTTCGCGCGGTGGATGCAGGTGGGGATGCTGTATCCGTTGATGCGCGGTCATTCGGCGATGACGACAGCGCAACATGAACCGTGGGTTTTTGGCGATCGCACCGAGCAGATTTGCCGCGAATACATCAATTTACGCTATCAGTTATTGCCGTACATTTACACGCTTTTTTGGGAAGCTGCGATCGCGGGAACACCGATTTTGCGACCGCTACTTTATCACTTTCCGCGCGATCGTACAACTTATCACCTTTACGATCAAGTATTGCTCGGCCCATCGCTGATGGCTGCACCCGTTTACCGACAGGGAGTTGAGCATCGCGCCGTGTATTTGCCGGAGGGGACTTGGTACGATTGGTGGACGGGCGAATGCTATCAGGGCCCGACGCACATTTTGGCTGATGCACCTGTGGAGAGAATGCCGTTGTACGCGCGCGGTGGGGGGATAATTGCGTTAGCGAAGCCCTCGAAGAGGATCGCCCCTGTGAGACAATTTGTTGAGGAAAGGGCGATCGATTCTTTGAAAATGCGAATTTGGCCCGGAACTGGTGAATGGACGCTTTATGAGGACGACGGACACACTTTTGAGTACGAAAAAGGTGTCTGGGCTACGACTAATTATCAGGTGTATTTTGAAGGGGAAAAAGTAATAGTGGAAATTGCGGCGCGGGAGGGGGAATTTGCGATTTCGGAGCGCGAAATTACTGTCGAAGTTGTGGGGATTGGGGAACAGCAATTTACAGATGATGGCACGGTGCGGCGTTTGATATTTTAACTAATACGAGTGGGAAGTCCCGCACTCTATCCGTTTACAGGATGAGTGACGGGATGAAAACGAGCAGCAAAGAAATTGAGCGATAGCGAATCCATGATAGGATCGAACTAACCGGAGATGACAAGAGTAGCCGTGGTGGGCGAACTTTCCGTTGTATAAAGGCTAGACACCACCTATCAGTTTCTGACTGGTAGCCCCAATATCCCGCTAAGCCATAAAAGAGCTGATGGATGGGTGAAAAAATCAACAATTCTACTTCTTGGGACACAGGGAGTCTGCCGGAAAAGATAAGTAATTATCTTGCTAGTAAGTACCACATAAAATAAAGGTGAGTAAAACCTACGGAGGGAGGATAAGACCAGCTTAGAGATGGCTCGCGTCGAGGCTCTCCCGTTGAAAGAGGAAGCCTGCACTCTATTTGTTTACAAAATGAGTGCCGGGTATGTCACGCAAGGTTCTCAACCATATCCGCAGGGACACAGCACTGCTGTGTCCTCCTGTCTCAACCATATCCGTAGGGACACAGCACTGCTGTATCCTCGTATTGCGATCGAGTTGGCCTGTCCTGGCAATCTTATTATACTAAAAAGACTTTTGCTATAATAAGATTCCGCGACCGCCGTCTTATTTCACTGGAATAACATAAGATAACAAGACCTCAACCTTTGTCCCTCCGTCACCCAATGATGCGATCTGGTCGATACGTCCAACAAACTGAAGGATACAGCGCCTTCATTCCAGCGCCCCTCCCTCCCGAACCGCCCATTAAAATGGACGCAGAGCTTCATCGCTTGCTCTCCAATGCCGATCGGGCTTTAGGAAGACTAGACGGTGCTACCTCTATTTTGCCCAACCCTGACCTATTCGTAGCGATGTACGTCCGTCAGGAAGCCGTTCTTAGTTCGCAAATTGAAGGAACGCAAAGCACCCTAGAGGACGTACTTCAATATGAAATTGATGTCAAAGGTCAAGAACGCTTTAAAGATGTGCAAGAGGTTGTTAACTACGTTAACGCCATGAACTACGGTTTAAAGCGGCTTCAAGAATTTCCACTTTGTCTGCGCTTGCTGCGAGAAATTCATACAGAATTACTCAAAGACGTGCGAGGAAGCGATCGCACACCGGGAGAATTTCGGAAAAGTCAAAATTGGATTGGCCCTCAAGGTTGTAACCTGGGTACTGCGGCCTATGTACCTCCAACAGTTGCAGAAATGCACCAATCTCTCGACAACCTAGAGAGATTTTTGCACGATACCAATTCTTTACCTGTACTGATTCATTGCGGATTAGCTCACGCTCAATTTGAAACAATACACCCATTTTTAGATGGAAATGGACGGATTGGACGATTGCTAATTACTTTTCTGCTTTGTCAGCAAGGAATCCTACAAAAGCCTTTACTATACCTCAGTCATTATCTAAAGTTTCACAGAATAGAGTATTACGATCGCCTGATGGCAATTCGCACTCATGGAGATTGGGAAGGATGGTTAAAGTTTTTTCTTCAAGGTATTTTTGAAGTCAGCCAGTCAGCAACAACTACAGCCCGTTCTATTCTGGAAATGCGCGAAAATCACCGCGAAATTATCGGTCAGCAAATTTCCAGTAGCAGTTATGGTTTGCGCTTGCTAGATATACTTTTCCAGCACCCAATCGTGAATATTCGTTTAGTAGAAAACGAATTGCAATGTAGTTACGCAACAGCTAGGAAAATAGTCGATAAATTTGTAGAAATTGCTTTGCTTGATGAAGTCACAGGTTGGCAACGCAACAGACTTTATCGTTACAAACCCTATCTGGATCTTTTTGAAAGCAGCTACTCACTAATCAATCCTGACAATTCTGATTCTCACTAAAACGCTAGTAAAAATTAACTCTATGATTAAGTATTTCTTGATTAGGTTAAAATAATGATTATCTCCCATATAGTTCTGCAAAATTGGCGCAATTTTCAGTCAGTGAATGTTGAGTTGCGCGATCGCGTTTTTTTGGTAGGCCCGAATGCTTGCGGTAAGTCAAACTTTCTCGATTCATTGCGCTTTTTGCGGGATCTGGCCAAAGCAGGAGGCGGATTGCAGAAAGCCGTGAGCGATCGAGGCGGCGTATCAAAAATTCGCAGTCTTTATGCACGTCGATATCCAAATGTAGAAATAGGAATTCAGCTTTCAGAATCTAATGATGAACAGCCCTTGTGGACGTATGCGCTGGGAATTAAACAGAGAAAAGGTGGAAAAAATGAGCCGATAGTTGCCTATGAACGAGTTTGGAAAGGCGATCAACAAATTGTTGATCGCCCTACTCAAGACGATAACAACGATGAGCTACGTCTTACCCAGACTTATTTAGAGCAAATTAATGCCAATGCAGAATTTAGAGAAATTCCTAAATTTTTAGAGTCAATTTTATATTTACATTTAATTCCTCAGTTAGTTCGCCATCCCGAAGCTTTTGCTACTCCTGGACTTTCCGAAGATCCTTTTGGGAGAACTTTTTTAGAACGAGTTGCTAAAACTCCCGAAAAAACCCGAAGATCGCGATTAAAAAAAATTGAAGATGCTTTAAAGCTGGCTGTCCCACAATTGAAAAACCTCACAGATACCAAAGATGTGATGGGAGTTCCCCATTTGGAAGCTGTTTACGAACATTGGCGGCCCGGAGCAGGAAAACAACGGGAAGACCAATTTTCTGACGGAACGTTACGGTTAATTGGTTTACTTTGGTCACTGCTAGAATCCGATTCATTATTGTTACTAGAAGAACCCGAACTTTCCTTAAATTCGGCTATTGTTAGCAATCTACCCTCTCTGATTTATCGCCTTCAGCGTCCGAGAAAGCGACAGGTTATTCTTAGTACCCATAGTGCTGATTTGCTCTCAGACAAAGGCATTGGCGGCGAAGAGGTGCTGCTAATGACACCGACTCCTGAAGGAACTCAGGTAAAACTTGCTTCCAGTAACGAACAAATAACAATGCTATTAGAAGGAGGTTTAAGTATAGCTGATGCTGCACTTCCTCTCACAGCACCGCCTGCGATCGAACAACTCAGTTTATTCAAATGACGGATATTCCCATCAATCTAGTGTTTGAGGATGTACTCAGTGAAGCAGTTCTTAAAGAAATGCTGAAACAGTCTCAACGTCCATTTTTAGTTGGATCTTGCTCGAATAAGAAAGGAGCTGGCGACATTAAAAAGAACCTTCCTGCATACAATAATGCGGCTAAGCGAATGCCTTACTTAGTCTTAACTGATTTGGATAATGCAGACTGCCCGCTAGTAATTCTGTCGGAGTGGTTAACTCAACCAAAACATCCTAATCTGCTGTTTCGGATTGCGATTAAAGAAGTAGAAGCGTGGTTACTAGCACATCGATCGGCATTTGCCGAATTTTTGGGTATTTCAGTAGACTTGATTCCTGGCGACGTGGATAAAATTCCCGATCCCAAGCAGCTTTTAATCAATCTGGCTAAAAAATCAAGGAAGCGAAATCTGCGGGATGCGATCGTCCCCGATCGTAATAGTACCGCAAAAATTGGTAAAGACTATAACGGTCAACTCATCCAGTTTGTCAATCAAAGTTGGCAGGTTGCATCAGCACAGACTAATTCCCCCAGTTTACAACGAGCTATGAATGCACTCATAAGTTTTCAACCAACCTGGGAAACGTGAGGAGAAAAAAAGAGAAATTATGCGCTCGCCAACGACAATTAATCAACTCATCATCTATAATATAACGGGAGGGGATGAGTAGACCCGACACCTACCCACAAACTATGCAACCCATCCAAATCACCACATTCCAAGCTTTGCGGCGCAGCCTAAGCCTGATAATCAAAGCCGCACCGATCGAACTCCGCAATTTAATCATACTCAACATCATCCGCGGTGCAGCCCCATCTGGCGTGCTTGTTTTAGATAAACTAATCATTGATGAAGTATCTCGGTTGCTGTTGCGAAGCCAAACAGCACAGCCCTTAGCTTTGATCCTTTCCCACCCAATCTTGCTGTGGAGTATTGTCGGAGTCTTAACTCTCAAGTTAGTCAGCGATTCAATCGAAACCATGAGTTCTTTTGCAGCAACATCTTTGCGCGATCGCGTGCAAGGTGGAGTTGAAGGACAAGTTCTCGAAAAAGTCGCCAATTTCGACGATATCGCCCTGTTTGAAAACCCCGAACTATTAAATATCTTAGAACTTGCCAAAACCGGAGTTAAACAAGTACAGCAACTAGCATTCACCATCAGCATGACAATCACGGGAATTTGTATCTTCATTCCCTCGATCGGCCTGGCTGCATCAATAGCTTGGTGGGTTCCTGTGGTGATGGTGGTGTCATCACTTCCCTCAATTCACATTGAAAGAAAATATCTCAAACTTATCTGGAGAGTTCAAAAAAAGCAAGCTAAAATCACTCGCGAGATGAACTTATCCGCTACGGTATTGACAGGGGAAGAATATGCTAAAGAATTGCGTTTGTTTGGGTTGCAGGAACTTTGGCTCAAACGCTGGAATGGTCAGTATTTGCAGTTTTTTAGCGAGATGCAGCAAGTGCGAAAAAAAGGAGCGATTGTTGTACTTTTGTGGTCGATATTTAGTAGAATAGGTGTAGCCTTGCCATTTGTTTATGTGGTCATGGGAGCTTTGGGAGGGCGCTACACTTTGGGAGATTTGGCGCTGTATTCTGGTTTGATTGTCCAAGTAGAGACGAGTTTGCAATTACTGATTGGTAATTACACTAATTTGTACGATATTTCCCTCGGCGTCAGTCCGATTTTTCAACTTTTGGATCTCAAACCCGAGTTGCAGTCTCCGCTGCTGAATGTGGCATCTCGCTTGCCTAGTTTAGAAGATTACGGGCAAGATGCCCGTGCCACAAATCAAGTATCAGATCACGGGCAAGATGCCCGTGCCACAAAAGATAAAATTGGTATCGAGATTAAGGATTTATCTTTTTGCTATCCCGGTAGCACTAAAAGCACGATCGCAAATATCGACTTAACCATTAATCCGGGTGAAATGCTAGTGCTTGTCGGGGAAAATGGCGCGGGTAAGACGACTCTTGGCAAACTCCTCGGTCGCCTGTACGACCCGACAAGTGGTACGATCGCCTGGAATGGCAAAGATTTGCGATCGTACCCTCTAGCATACGTGCGATCGCGCATCGCCGTTGTCATGCAAGATTACGCCCGTTTCCCCTCCACAGTGCGCGAAAACGTCGGTTTTGGCGACTTGCTTTCACTGTCGGATGACACCGCAATTAACGAAGCTATTTCCGAAGCAGGAATTAGCGCAAAAGTCAATAGTCTTTCCGCAGGTTTAGAGACACCGTTGGGGAAACAATTAGAAGACGGCATAGACTTATCGGGGGGACAGTGGCAAAGAATTGCGATCGCCCGCGCCCTCATGCGGCTTGATACAGCCGAAGTCCTAATTTTTGACGAACCAACCGCCGCCCTCGACCCCAAGACAGAACACGAAATTTACAGCATCTTCCGCCAAATCGCCGCCGGGAAAACCACGATTGTCATCAGCCACAGGTTGGGATTGGCCAAAATTGCCGATCGCATCGCGGTGATGGAAAACGGTAAAATAGTCGAAATAGGAACTCACGACGAATTGATAGAATTCGGTGAAATATACCATTCAATGTTCACCCGTCAAGCTAGCAGTTATATTTAGATATTGGTTATTGGTTGCTTGTTATTAGTTATTGGTTATTTTGTATATCAAATCGGGTGACATCCGAATTATGTAGTGCTGTCCCCGCTCGCTATTGGGGTAGCGAGCGGGGACAGCACTGACTATTCCGATGCAACCAGAAACGATATTATTGTTATTTTTTGCCTGCTACGAATAACCAATAACCAATAACCAATAACTAATCACCAACTGTCAACTGCCAACTGCCAACTGCCAACTGCCAACTGACTATCTCCCAGTCAGCGTATCCGCATAAGGATCGGGCAAAGCTTGCTGCACCTCCAACACCGACAAAGAATCTCCACTTACAGGTTGGCTAATTGACTTTTTTTTTAGCCCATCCCCCCGCATATCGCGCTCTTGCAACTTCACCAATTCCTCCTGATAAACAGCAACAATTCGCCCCAAACTGATCACCAAATCATCCCAATTCTCATCTCCCACCAACTTCTCAGAAATCCCCTCAAACAACTCTCCAGCCTGCCGTTTTTGCACGTAAGCCTTCAACAGCTTTCCCGACTTTTGCAAAACCGCCTGATAAATCTCTCCATCCGACCACCACAGCCCCTGTTGACTCAGCAGCCAAGTCAAAATATACTCCCGAGCGTGTTGCTCCTTCACCCAGGCTGCCAGATACTGCAAATCTTCCATAATTACAACAGTCTCCTAAATTTTCCTCAAAATGTCCGCTTATCTGTATCTATCGTTACTGCGATCGAATTAATATCCGTCTCATTATCCCTCACCGCTCTCTTTAATATCGCTAATATCGCTTAAATCTTAAAAAAACCCTAGTGATTCACCAAACATCAATTTTTTGAATATAAAAATACACTTAAACTGACATCTTGCATCATGCTCGCTTAACAGGCTTTCCGGCCTGTTCCACAAAGAGTAAATTCCCTCTCAGGTCTAAAGACTCTGAGTTTCCCACTTACCGAGTATTTTTATGGCAAAGCAAAATTTTGGTTTAATCGGTCTAGCAGTTATGGGCGAAAACCTAGCCCTCAACGTCGAAAGCAGAGGCTTCTCCGTAGCGGTATACAACCGCACAGCAGCCAAAACCGACGAATTCATGGCAAAACGGGCCCAGGGCAAAAACATTGTAGCCACCAAGACTCTGGCGGAATTCGTCGAAGCTCTAGAACGTCCTCGAAGAATCTTAGTCATGGTACAAGCTGGCAAAGCCGTAGATGCGGTAATTGACCAGCTCAAACCCATGCTAGACCCCAATGACATGATTATTGACGGCGGCAACTCCCTCTACGATGACACCGAACGTCGCACCAAAGATTTAGAAGCTGCCGGACTGGGATTTGTCGGCATGGGCATTAGCGGCGGCGAAGAAGGCGCACTGAATGGCGCTAGCATGATGCCCGGTGGCACGCTGGCAGCCTACAAGGAATTAGAGCCAATTCTCGTCAAAATAGCGGCTCAAGTAGATGACGGCCCCTGCGTCACATTCATCGGCCCTGGCGGTGCCGGTCACTATGTGAAAATGGTGCACAACGGTATTGAGTACGGGGATATGCAGCTCATTGCTGAAGCCTACGATTTGCTAAAAAACGTCGGTGGACTCAGCGGCCAGGAGTTGCAGGAAGTTTTTGCCGAATGGAATACAACTGACGAACTCAACTCGTTTTTGATTGAAATTACGGCTAATATTTTCAAATACATTGACCCGGAAACTAAGCAACCCTTAGTTGAGGTAATTATGGATGCTGCCGGTCAAAAAGGTACTGGTCGCTGGACTGTAATGAGTGCTTTGGAATTGGGCGTGAGCATTCCCACAATTATCGCTGCTGTGAATGCCAGAATCATGTCTTCTTACAAAGCAGAGCGCGTCAAAGCTTCGGAACAACTGACGGGGCCTACCACCAAGTACGAAGGCGATCCTAAAGAGTTTGTGAACAAAGTTCGGGATGCTCTTTACTGCTCGAAAATTTGCTCCTACGCCCAAGGTATGGCGCTGTTGAGCGCGGCCTCAAAGTCGTATAATTATGACTTGAGTTTGAGCGAAATTTCCCGCATTTGGAAGGGCGGCTGTATCATTCGGGCTGGATTTTTGGACAAGATTAAAAAAGCTTTCAAGGACGATCCCGCACTGCCGAATTTGCTGTTAGCGCCAGAGTTTAAACAGAGCATTCTCGATCGCCAATCAGCTTGGCGCGAAGTGTTATCTACGGCTAGCCTGCTGGGTATCGCTGTACCGGCCTTCAGCGCGTCCCTGGACTATTTCGACAGCTATCGGCGCGATCGACTCCCGCAAAACCTGACGCAAGCTCAGCGCGATTATTTCGGGGCTCACACCTACGAGCGCACTGACAAGCCGCGTGGCGAGTTCTTCCACTCTGAGTGGACTCAGGCTGCGAAAGAGTCGCTGCAAACTGGTACTGCTGATTAATTAGTTTTTGTAGGGTGCGTTTCGGCGCACCTTACTAATTAATCTGGGGTTGCAAATTGTTTTGACGTTTGTTTTTGAGATAGCTTTTAATATATTCGTCGTTAAAGAGCGATCGGGCGATCGTGAGTGCTTTTTGTCTTTCTGCGTCTGTCATGTAATCATCGCCTTTTAAACCTGATGGCGGGTGTCGGGGATCGTCGCCTGCATCCAGGAATCGCTGACGGACGTTAGCGAAGCCCTCGAAGAGGATCGCCATTAATTCTCCCAATCTCCGGTCTTGTTCTCGAATGATATCATGCGATTTCGTCATAGTCTTCAACCTCGTCTATACGAACAACTCGCCACTTTGTATTATAAACTATAGATATCTCTTTAAAGTAAGTGTAATTTTATGAAACCTTTTCTAGTAAGAGCCGCTGCCATTATCGGTGATATTGCAGCATTGGTATTTGATACAATTAAAGAAGAAGAATCAAAAAAACTTTTATCAGACAGCGGTATTCTCGAAGTGGATGCAATGACTGGCAAAGAGTTTGAAAAATTTCTAGCTGTCCATTTTAGAAACTGTGGTTATAGCGTCACTTTAACTCAAGACAGTCAAGATTATGGAGCAGATTTGATTTTGTACAAAGACGGATCGAAAACAGTAGTTCAAGCAAAAAGAAGCAAAAATCCAGTTGGGATTAAAGCAGTTCAAGAAGTAGCAGGAGCCGTCAGACATTACAACGGAAATAAAGGCAGAGTCATCACCAACAACAGATTTACAGAAAATGCTTGCAAACTTGCCAAATCTAACGACGTAGAGTTATGGGATAGAAAAAAACTCATCGAATTCATCCTGACAGCTAAGAATTATCAATAAATCATGATAGAAATTTCCAACACAGTATTTATTGCCGATCGCGAAATTGAGATTAGCGCCATTCGCTCCCAAGGCGCGGGCGGACAAAATGTAAATAAGGTGGCGAGTGCTATTCACCTGCGCTTTGATATCCCAGCTTCTTCATTACCCGATCGCTACAAAGAGCGTTTATTGCAACTCAACGATGGGCGAATCACCTCCGAAGGTGTGATTATCATCAAAGCACAGGAGCACCGCAGCCAGGAACAAAACCGCGAGGAGGCTTTGAGGCGGCTGCAAGAATTGATCAAAAGTGCGATCGTCATCCCGAAAAGGCGCAAACCCAGCAAAGCGACTCGTAGTTCCCAGCGCAAGCGTCTTGACAGCAAAACCAAGCGGGGGCAGATTAAGGCTCTGAGAGGGAAAATTACCGATTGAGGGATCAAAGGGCTCCCAGGTACGTAGTTGCGCTTCAGCGCTCTTTTTGGGATATCGGAAAGAGCGCTGAAGCGCAACTACGTACCTAAGAATTAACCCCTGCGCGTTATTTGTCCGATCGCCCTCGCGATCTACTGGATAAGTCATCGGGAATTTTAGTTACGTCTAATCCTAAAAGCTCAAACATAGTTTTTAGAGAAACTTGGTATAGGTTAGCCAGTGCAGCCACGTTTTCAACAGTTGGCATAGACTTTCCTGATTCCCAGTCAGCTTGCATCCGCTCAGAAACGCCGATATGTTGTTTGACTTGAGGGCGGGTTAGCCCAGCTTGTTCTCTGAGAAGCCTTAATGGAGACTTTTCCTTTTCTTGCGAATTTTCTTCCCTAATACATGAAGCTTGTTTCACTGATTCTGGCTTCTTGACCTCCGTCGAAAGATGAAGTACACTTAATGCTTGTAGGTCATCGGGAATTTTGGCTACGTCTAATCCCATACATCTAGCAAGTGTTTTTAGAGGTACGCCTAGCTCCCGCGCCAGAGCAATGACGCGATCGAAGCGAGGAATGGCTTCTCCTCGTTCCCAATCACCAATAATGCGAATTCCTACCCCCATTCGACGACTAAGTTCGGGTTGGGTCAAATTTGCACTTTCTCTCAGGTTTTTCAAGGTTATCGTTTCTCGGTCTTCAGCTTCCATTAACTATAGCAATTAATTGCTAGCAAAATAGTGCTTGACAAAGTTGGTATCTGGCACTAAACTGCTAGTAGATAGGCAAAACAAAGGCGGCCTGGCAAGCCTCCTTCGATCAAAATGCAGGTTTGAATAACCGCCTCACTTGTAGTGTCTATCAATTATGCACCTGCATAACCCTTAGTATTTTTGGGGCTTGAGTGCATACCTCAAGCTCCTTTCCCTGAACTCCGAGGAGGTGATGCGATGTCAATCGTCGATCGACCTACAACACAGCCCAACTCAAAATTGTACCAAAGATTCCGACCATGACTTCCCTGTGCTTGTTAGTTGTCCGATCGTGAGGGCGATTTTACCAAAGGGATATCGTCAGGAATGTTGGAGATATCGATGCGTAGCAATCTAGCGACGGTTTTGGGCGAAAGCTTTAACTCCCTGCATAGGGCGAAAAAATTATCCGCCCGTGGCATTTTCCGACAATTAACCCAGGAATTCACTGTATTTAGAGAAACTCCTAGGTTTCGGGCTAGTTGTTCCTGCGTAGCTTCAGCCAATTGGATAGCTTCTTGAATAGTTTCTGGTTTGAGATAGTCTATATCTTGATTCATTTAAACTAAAGTTATACAACTTTAGTTGACAAATTAGAATTATCCAACTAAAGTTGTAAGTGACGGACATGGCAGAAGGTGGTCGGCGAGCCTTCAAGTTCAAAACGTGCAGGTTTTAATAACCGCCTTGCTTGTGCTGTCTATCAATTGTGCTGGCATACAAGAGCCTATTTTTGGGGTTTGAGTGCATACTTTAAGCCCCTTTCTCTGAACTCCGAGGAGGTGGTGCCATGTAAAAGGTCGATCGACCTTACAACACAGCCCAACTCAAAATTGTACCAAAAATCCCGACCAAAACTTCGCTCTGTTGGTTAGCTGTCCCTCGGCGGCACGTAATCATCAACAAGTCCTGACACATCTAGCCCGATCGAGTGACAGAACTGTTTCAAGCTAATATTTAGGGCTGTACAAATGGCTATTGCAGTATCAACTCTGGGTTTTTGTTTTCTTTTTTCTATGGAATACAAAGTATCTTCAGAAACTTTCCCCGTCAGTTGCAGGCTAAGCTCACGGCGACTAAAGCCCCTGTATTCTCTAATTTCCGCAAGGCTCATTTCGTATAAATCCCGTACTTCTTGATTCATTATGCAGAATGTTTCGTAGTTTACCCTTGACAAAGACAGGAAGCCTGACTAAACTACGAATAAAGGCATAGCAAGCAGCCGGCAAGCCTGAAAGCACAACCCAACTCAAAATTGTATCTGTTGGTTTAATTTAATTGCTAATTCGGCCCAAAGCTCTCTGGAAGTTCATCTATTTTTTCTATTTTTAGTTCTCGGCAAATAGCTTTCAACTGAAAGAGAGAAAATTTTGGTTCTGTGGCTCCAGATATCCATCTATGATATGTGGCCCGCGGAATCCCGCATCTAAAAGCAAACTCATCTTGTGATAAGTCTGTTTTGTTGATTCTTAGGGCTTCCAATGGTGAATTGCCCTCCTGTCTTCGTTCTTTTCTTGATGACATTGTAACATAAAATCTCAAATTGAGATGTCATACTTGACAAAATTAAATCGACATCTCATAATGAGACAAAAGCGACATAACACAAGTCGGTCGGTCAGGCCGAACAGTCCAAACGTCCAAGTTTGAATAGCCGCCTTGAGGTGATGCGATGTAAAAGGTCGATCGACCTTACAACACAGCCCAACTCAAAATTGTACCAAAAATCCAGATCGTGACTTCGCTGTACTTGTTAGTTCTCGTTGGGTGAGGGCTCACGATTTGGTAAGTCATCGGGAATTTTGGTTACGTCTAACCCTAAAACCTCAAACATAGTCTTGAGAGAAACTTGGTACAGGTTAGCCATAGCAAGTATATTCTCAGCATTAGGCAGAGCCTTGCCTAATTCCCAGTCAGCTTGTCTTCGCTCGGAAATTCCGATTTTTTCTTTGACTTGAGGGCGTGTTAGTCCAGCTTGTTCTCTGAGTAGCCTCAATGGAGACTTCTCCTTTTCTTGTAAATCTTCTTCTATCATAGGACAAAATATTCATGATGCAAACGTCTTGACAAAGGCTGTAATAAGACGTAAACTTCATGTTGGCAGGCACAACAAGGGCAGCTCACTGAGCCTCCAAAGTCAAAATGCAGGTTTGAAGAACCGCCTTATTTGTAGTGTCTATCAATTATGCACCTGCATACCCTTAGTATTTTTGGGGCTTGAGTGCATACCTCAAGCTCGTTTCCCTGAACCTCTCCAGGAGGTAATGCCGTGTAAAAGGTCGATCGACCTACAGCACAGCCCAGCTCAAAATTGTACCAAAAATCCCGACCAAAAATTCCACTTTGCGATCGCCCAACTTCCGTGCTATCGTTCCCTTTCTCGACCCCTTCCCGATCATGACCACATCTACCGACAACTTCTACCTAGGCGATATCGCCTCCAACTTTCACTTCGCAGGCCCGCTGCTAGACTTTGAAGAAGAAATCCAGAATCAATCGCCCTTTCACGATTTAGAGTATCTGACAGGCGAAATAAAAAGAGGATTCCTCGACTACGTGCGACAAGGGATCATGCTGGACGCGATCCGAAAACTGCGCTTGTACAAAGACAAGTTCAAAACTTTCAAAATTTACTGCGAACAAGCCTTAGGCAGACAGTATTTTTATTGCACGCAAATTATCAAATCTGCGGCAATTTGCCTGCGCTTAATAAAAGCCGGATTTGAGATTTTGCCTAGCTGCGTCGCTCAAGTTGTCCCCTTGTTCAAACACGCAGTCACAGATCAATACGGCGACTGTGCTTTACAGGAAAAGTGGCAAGAAGTTGTGGATGTCATCCCCAAAGAAAGGATTACAGCAATAACGATAGCCGAAACAGTTGACAACAATCCCAACCTCAGGTTAAAACAAATTCGGATTAAAACCGACACCTACGCCCTGTTGACCAAAAAAGCAGCCGCTGCGGGAATGTCAATTTCGGAATTTTTGGGGCGGCTGGTTGACGAATACAACCCCAGAATTGTAGAGCAGCCGGCGGAACACACTCCCGAACAAGAGGAGATTTTAGACCAATTGGACGCGGAGTTTAAGAAGCCCGCAGCGGAACAGATTTCAAATTCTGCTCCAGCCAAAGTTAAATCTAAAGGTTTTGGAGTAAAAAATGAGCCAAAAGGTGGTAAAAGGGAGGTGAAGGCGAAAAGTTCGGAAGGTAAAGTAAAAGCGAAAAGCTCTCCAAGTGAAAATAAGCTGAAAAATAAGCAAACAGAAATTCCAGTCGAGAAACTATCCAATTTATTTCAGGAACAAAATAATGAAGTCATCTGCCCAAAACCCAATCATGCGTCAACTGAAGCTGATGGAGGCTCAATTGACCCAGATTCAGTGCCAACTGATTAAAGCCACTGTGTTGAATTGGTGGCAAATCGTTTTGCCTGACGGACAGAAGATTGCGATCGAGCACGCGGGCGGCGGACACTGGATTTTTCGGGCTAACGGCCTTGAAAAATCGCATCCTGAAGTGCGGCTAGCGGTGTTAAGGGCGATCGCCGAAGGCTGTCGCCGATAAGCTACGATTAAGGACACGGCGTTGTGTCGTGTCCCTACTGGGTGATGGGAGTTGTCATGATTTGCGGATGTTGGGGCGATACCTTCGGTCTCCTTCGCTTACGCGATTAGTATCGAGATTGGTTAAAAGTGCTATCCACCAATCACCGGACATAACAGGACAACCAGTACCTAAAGGTGAAGAGATAGCCAGCCTCAGTTACAACTACGTTTTGAGGGTGATGACACCT
>NZ_JAEQDE010000094.1:37450-60743 GCF_020737865.1 Microcoleus sp. PH2017_35_SFW_U_B | reverse complement strand
ATTAGTGATTGACCTTGATGGTGGTCCGGCAATCAGAAGCAATCGCACACAATTCATCAAACGCATCATCGAGTTATCTCAGGCAATTGGCTTAAGAATCCGACTAATTTACTATCCACCATATCATAGTAAGTATAACCCAATTGAACGCTGCTGGGCGGCACTTGAACACTATTGGAATGGTGCTATTTTAGATTCAGTTGAAACTGCCGTACACTGGGCATCTAGCATGACATGGAAAGGAATTAATCCCATTGTAAACTTAATTGAGACAACTTATGAGAAAGGCGTAAAAGTCTTACCTCATGAGTTAAAACAGTATTTGCCCTCATGGCAACGTTCTGAAACTTTACCAAAATGGGATATCACGATTATCCCATTTTGACTGGTATTTTATTTGTCCGCGAGTCCCTAACACGCTCAACCAGCGGATTTTGGCCGTGTCTGCGCGCACGATTCGGTAGTCGATCGAGTAGAGCGATCGCGTTTCCCGAGCCGTTTTGACTGCCTGCAAGACTTGTTTTAAGTCGTCTGGATGCACGAACTTTTTCCACACTGCGATCGTAGTTTCGCCGCCCGGTGTCGGTTCGCAGCCGAAAATCCTGAAATGGTTCGCCGACCAAATTACTCGATTTGTTCGCACGTCTAGATCCCAGCTTGCTATGCCCGAGCCTTTGATGGCGACGCTCAAACGTTCTTCTATGATCGGCGCTCAGACACTTTTAGCCGCAATTGGCGAAATTGCTGACAGTATTTACCGGGCAGGATTTCGGAAATTAGTATTGATGAATGCCCACGGCGGACAGCCGCAGGTAATGGAAATTGCAGTGCGGGATATTCATCAGAAATATCAGGATTTTTCAGTGTTTCCGCTGTTTGTTTGGCGGGTGCCGAATGTGGCGGCCCAATTACTCACGGCGAAAGAGTTAGAATTGGGAATTCACGCGGGAGATGCCGAAACGAGTTTGATGTTGTCAATTTTGCCCGAACAGGTGAAAATGGAGCGAGCAGTTTGCGAGTATCCGAGGGATTTGCCTGCTGACAGTTTGCTGAGTATGGAAGGTAGCTTGCCTTTTGTTTGGCTGACGCGAGAGTTGACTGATAGCGGTGTGTTGGGCGATGCGACGGTGGCGACGAAGGAAAAGGGCGATCGTATTTTGGAATCTCTCTCTGACGGCTGGGTACAAGTTATCAAAGATGTGCACAAGTTTCGACAGCCGGGAAATAATTAAAACAAAACTTACGCATCGGCACCCAGAAACCGGGTTTTTTACCTAATCTGCGGTCTAAAATCCGTCTTTTCGTAAAAAAACCCGGTTTCTAAACAAGGAGTGCGTCATACCAATTTAATGGGTCGTTGCACATATCCCGATCCCCCTAAATCCCCCTTAAGAAGGGGGACTTTGAGTAACTCTTGTCCCCCCCTCCCACCAGGGGGGTTAGGGGGGATCAGATTCTATGCACCCTCATAAAAAATTGGTATCAGTCCTATAAAAATTAAGAATTAAAAATCAAAAATAGTTCTAATTCGTGTCAAAATGAGTCTAACAAATTTTCTGAGTTGGAAGGCTAACTATGAGTGTAACTCCTAAATTGCAGCGCGCATTTGAGCAAGGCCGCGCCCTGAAAATTATCAGCGGTTTAAATAATTTTGATGCGGCTAACGTTGCGGCTGTTGTCAAAGCAGCGGATCTCGGTGGCGCTTCCTTTGTCGATATTGCTTGCGATCGCGATTTGGTATTGATGGCAAAACAGTTGACAAATTTGCCAATTTGTGTGTCGGCTGTGGAACCAGAAAAGTTTGTAGCTGCGGTAGAAGCTGGCGCTGATTTGATTGAAATTGGCAACTTTGATGCTTTCTACGCCGTAGGGCGCCGCTTTGAAGCTGAGGAAGTTTTGGAGTTGACTCGCCAAACGCGATCGCTATTTGGGAACATCACTCTTTCTGTAACAGTTCCCCACATTTTGACACTGGACAAACAAGTACAGTTAGCAACCGAATTAGTCAAAGCTGGCGCTAACATCATCCAAACCGAAGGCGGTACTAGCGCCCAACCAATTCACGCCGGAACTTTGGGATTGATTGAAAAAGCAGCGCCTACTTTGGCCGCAGCCTTTGAAATTTCCCGCGCCGTACAAGTCCCCGTACTCTGCGCTTCGGGCATCTCCAGCGTCACTGCACCGCTGGCTATTGGCGCTGGCGCTGCGGGTGTTGGCGTCGGTTCTGCTGTCAGCCAACTTAACAGCGAAGTGGCGATGATTGCTGCTGTTCGCAGTTTAGTTGAAGCTTTGGCAAAAGTCGAGCGATCGCACTTTGCTACTTCAATCTAATTAAGAAGGAAGAGTTGACAGTTGACCTGGGACAGTTGACCTGGGACAGTTTTCAGAGGGAAGAGGGAAGAAGGAAGAGTTGACAGTTGACCTGGGACAGTTGACAGTTTTCAGAGGGAAGAGGGAAGAGGGGAGAAGGAAGATTTTTCCCCCTCTCCCAATCTCCCAATCTCCCTCTTCCTTAATAATTAATCCACCACACGGCATAATCATGTAATAAATGATTGTTTGGGGGGATATCATCAACTGATTCTAACTCTGCTAAACGCAACATAAACTTTTTGCGATCGCCAACGCGCTGAACTTCCACAAATATGCCGTCTTCCTGAATAGAAAAATCTTCCAACCGATGAATTGTGAATTTATCAGTATAAGAAGGTTGAGTTTTTTTGAGCCTTGCATATTCTTTTTTAGTGCCAAAACCCATAAGATACTCTTCTTCCCATTCAAACTCTTCTATGCCAGTAACATGGCACGGAACTTGAAAATTTTGCTTGAGGTAGTCTAAATATTTGATTGTATTTTTAAGATCGGCATTGATTTTTTTGTTTCCCAGGATTCTTCTAATCTTACTTTCAAATTGACCGCCATTAAATGGGTTGTTTTCATCGAGATCGGCGAAGATTTCTGGCTTGAAAGTGCCTCCTAATTCTGGTAATTCAGCAAGCAAGCGCTGCAAGTCGTTTAGCGGTTTCGGTCTTCTACCTGCTACAATGGTTTCATCAAGCTGAACTAAAGGAAGTTCGGATTCTGAAGGAAGGGATTTGCTTTGATTTGGGCGATCGTCAACTTGAGACTTGTTAACTTTAGGCTGGTTAACTTTAGGTTTGTTAAATTTGGGCATCGCTCGGTCTCGCTGTATCGGTTTATCAATAAAGTATATCTTGGTAGAAGTACATTCGTGTCTGACAAATAGGAGGAAGCTGTGATGCAATTACTGAAATCGCCTGATGAATCGGCAGTCTATCAAGGGCAATTCGGCGAGTTTACGATTACCGAAAGCGATCGCACTGGAGTGTTGATCTACCGCGCCGGATTGGGGGTGGCGGCGCTGTGTTTGGCGGTGGGTGCTACTCTGGTGTTGCAACAGGGCGACAACCCAATGGCAATTCAAGCTGTAACGCCTGTTTTTGCGTGTTTCTGGATAGCTTTAGGCGTTAGTTTGGCAACTATTCACATTTACATGATTGCGCTGCATCGCACGTTACAGATGTTTTGGGCGATCGGCGGCGCGGCAGCACTGTTTGTCGCTTTACAAAGTAGCGAACCTTTGGCTTTGGCGGTGTACGAACATCCAGCGACTTTGTGGGGAATTGGCTTTACTTTTGCTGCCTTGAATGGCATCTTTTTTAAAGAAGCTTTCTGCTTTAACCGCCTAGAAACTAAGTTTTTGACTCCGGGAGTTCCGCTATTACTTTTAGGACATATTTTTGGCTTCTTGACACCGGAAAATGAACAGTTGCTGCTGGGACTTTGGGCGATATTGTTCATCATTTTTGCTGTCCGCAAGTTTTTTCAACCTATCCCCCAGGATATCGGCGATAAGAGCGTTTTTGAGTATCTCAAACACAAATAATTTGGGAATGGGGAATAGGGAATAGGGCATAGGGCATAGGGAATAGGGCATAAGGCAATTTTATAACTTTCTCACTGTCTCACTATTTCCCTCTTCCTGAAACCATTGGTATTGTTGCTTCTTCCTTCTTCCTTCTTCCTTCTTCCTTCTGCTATAAAATGAAAATTCGTCTGATCCGCCGCCGAGAGATGTGGGCAATTACCTGGGAAGGTTGGGTAATTGCGATCGCAGGTTTAATCATTACAATGGTCTTAATTATCACAAATATTCATCCATTTTTGGCGGTAAATGCGCCGATTAAAGCAGATATACTGGTTGTGGAAGGCTGGTTGCCGGATTATGCAGTCGAAAGTGCGATCGCAGAATTCAACAAAGGCGGATACCGGAAATTGGTGACAACCGGGCTTCCGGTAAGTAAGGGCCACTATCTCGCCCAATATAAAAATTATGCTGAACTGACCGCCGCGACTTGTATTGCGCTAGGATTTGATAAGAACAAAGTGGTAGCTGTACCCGCACCGAGTGTTGTGAAACACCGCACTGCTGCTTCTGCGATCGCACTTCGAGATTGGCTAGCTACTTCTGCCCTAAAAGTGGACTCAATCAATCTTTATTCTATTGGCACTCATGCCCGCCGCAGTTGGATGGTTTTCAAAGAAGTGTTGAATCCTGAAATTAAAGTCGGGATTATAGCTGCGGAATCGGAAGATTATAACTCACAAGAATGGTGGAAATCTAGCGCAGGTTTTCGGACTGTGACTGGGGAAATCATTGCTTATATTTATGCCCGTTTTGTCAATTGGAAAGCTTAGGTACGTTGTTGGGCTTCAGCCCTCTTTGTCTATAAATCTAAAGAGGGCTAAAGCCCAACAACGTACCTTTTTTAAGTTGACAGCAATGGATAGTGCTGTTTATACCAAAAATGATAAAATTATTTTCAGATAAATTGAGGGCAAGTCGTTGCTAGAAGAACGCGCTTACTGGTTAGCATGGTCACAGATTAATGGTATAGGGCCGATTTTGTTGCAAAGATTGCACCAACATTTTAATACTTTGGCAGAAGCTTGGATGGCGAAACCAGTAGATTTAATGCGAGTAGAAGGGTTTGGCAAGCAGGTAATTGATACCACTGTACAAGAACGATCTAAACTCAATCCTGAAGAATTTATTGAGAAACATCTTATTAACAATCCCTGTTTCTGGACACCCGCAGATCGGGATTATCCCAGCTTATTATTGGAAATTCCCAGCCCGCCGCCGGTGCTGTATTATCGCGGTTTAGTCGATATCAAAGAGAATCAAGGAATTACGCCGACGGTGGCAATTGTTGGCACTCGCAGTCCTTCGGAATACGGCCGCCGCTGGACTCGTAAAATTAGTGTGGCTTTGGCTAAAAATGGTTTTACTGTTGTTTCGGGATTTGCCGCAGGTATTGATACGGAGGCTCATACAAGCTGTTTGGAGACGGGAGGTCGGACTTTGGCTGTTTTTGGTACTGGGGTTGATATCGTTTATCCTAAGCCAAATGAGCGGTTGTGCGATCGCCTGTTACAGCAGGGATTGGCAATCAGCGAATATCCGGCGGGGACTCAACCGAATAAAACTAATTTTCCGCGCCGAAATCGGATAATTGCTGGCTTGAGCCGCGCTACTATTGTGATAGAAGCTCCGCAGAAGTCGGGGGCGTTAATTACTGCTTATCAAGCGAATGAGTTTTGTCGGGATGTGTATGTTTTGACGGGAAGGTTGGATGATGAGCGATCGTTTGGATGTTTGGAGTTGCTGAGTAAAGGTGCTCATCCGATTCTCCCCAATAGCGATCGACTTTTAAGCGAAGACCGATTGCTAGAAATGCTCGGAGCTATGCCAAAATTGGATAGCGCGCAGCAGTTGTCCTTGTTTCCGGCAAATCCAACCCCTGAAAAGCCAGAGCCGCTATTGGATGGGGAGTTGGCTGTAGTGTTAAAAGCTCTGGGTTCGGGGCCGAATTCTCTTGATACAATTGTGGAGGCTGCGGGATTGGAAGCGGGGACGGTTTCTGGTATTCTTTTGCAGTTGGAATTGTTGGGATTAGTTTCGCAATTGCCGGGTATGCGATATCAGCGCTGTTGATTTGATATGTTAGAAAAATCGGCGGTTGAAACCGCATCTGCACAGACAAAATCCGGCGGTTGAAACCGCGTCTGCACAGACAAAATCCGGCGGTTGAAACCGCGACTATACAAACAATGTCCGCCTCCGCGGACTGAAGAAAAAACGCAATTTTAACCGCCTATTCTTCAACCTGCGGAGGCAGGTTTTGTCTGTATAGACGCGGTTTCAACCGCCCGGTCTTTTTCAACCCGCCTCCGGGGGTTTTGTTTGTATAGAGGCGGTTTTAACCGCCGATTTTTGTTAAATCAATCCGAAACTCCCTGCGGCAATACTCCCAGGAGAAACTCCGCTGATAGAAGCCAAAATCTCTCCAGTTTGGGCAAACCGAATTAATGTTAAACCGCTATCTTGACTGATCGCCAATTGCGAGAAAGTCAGCCCGTTACCCAATACTAAGAAGTCTTTACCAAATTCAAAATCGGTAATAGTATCAGTCCCAGAATTGGTGGAGATTAGGAATTTATCGACTCCCTTTCCTCCAGTCAAAGTATCATTTCCTAAGCCGCCCGTCAGCAAATCATCTCCCTTGCCGCCAAACAAGATATCATTACCATCATCGCCGTTTAAGATATCAGCACCGCGGCCGCCAAACAAGACATCATTACCGCTAGCACCCAGCAAAGTATCGCTACCTTTGCCTCCGTAAAGAGTGTCATCCCCAAGGCCACCGTCTAGGAGATCGTTGCCTTGTCGGCCGTTGATTACATCATTTCCGGTGGTGCCAGTGAGGATGTCATCGCCATTTGTGCCGTTGATTTGACCAGAATTGCTGCCCAAATCGGCGTCGCCGGTGACTATAGGAGTTGCAATCCCAGCAGGCAATGTTACTGCTTGAATTTTGCTATCTAAAGCAGCACCAGTATTGTCAGTAACTAACTGGGAAATTGGCTTGCTTCCGGCACCAACTGCTTTGAAGTCTTGAGTAGTTGCGCCCAAGGATACTTGTTGGACGCGGGCAACGGCTTGGGGAATTGATGTTGCTGTTGGGTTGGTGACGGCGGCATCAATGCGCTGATTTGCTGTTGCCATTACTGTCGCAGCTTGCGAGGTAATAGAGGTGACTTTTTGAATGTTGAAACTGGGGTCAATCTGCTGGATTTTAGCAGCGGATTGCAGAATTATTGGTTCTAAGGCGGCTGGATTGCTGAGGTTTAAGATAGCACCGCCTTGAATTTTATCGCCCATTGAACTGACAACAGCTTTGACAAGATCGCGATCGGCTGCACTGGATGCACCGTCAATCAAAGCGACTGTTTGAGTGATGGTGTTTTGGACTTTCACCATTGCTGCTAAGACTTGGACTCCCCCAGGCTGGTTGTTGTTGGTAGCTAGGATTGGATCTAAGCTAGTCAGGTCAACTTCAGCGGGGAGGGAAAGGGCGGCTTTGACTAAAGATTGGGCGGCTTCGGGTGCAATTCCCTTGTCGATTAAGTCGGCGACTAAGCTAGTTAGGAGTGTGACAACTGTGGAATCTGGTGGTGCGGTGACTGGTGTTTCTAGGGGTAATCCGGTGGCGGTGTCAGTGCCTCCGATCGCAACTAAATTGCCTTCTGATGGGTCGATTTCTCCGTTTTTGTTCGTGTCGAATATCTCGAAGGGGATGTTGAGATCGAATTTGCCGCCTGTATCGGTAATTGTGGATGGTTCGTTGGTGTCTTTGATGCCGTTTTTGTTGGCATCTAGGAAGACAGTTGCGCCGGAGATGTAGCCGTCAATAACCCAGCGACCGTCTTTTGTTGTCACCTTGAAAGTCTGTTCGCTACTGGCACCGTAAGAGTCTGTAGCTATTAACTTTACCTGAAAAGGTTGTGCACCAATTGGGGGAGTTCCGATGAACCGGATCTCGTTTGTCGGGGGGTTAAATTGAAGTCCGAGCCAATTGATGTTTGAGTTATTACTCAGTTCTAAAGGACTGCCATCAAGTAGAGTTAACCGATAGGAAATTAAGTCGCCATCGGGGTCAGTGTATACATCTTTGATGGCTTGGTTAAACTCACTGTACCTCCCACTTAAACGAATTTTCTGTTCTGGAGGAAGATTGCTGGCTGTAAAACTCCTTTCTGTAGCAAACTGTGAACCAGCCCAAGCAGTATCAATTGCCTGTACGCTCCAGTAATATGTCTTATCTGGAGACAAGTCTTTGAGTTGCCACTGGGTGTTTTGACTAACATTCCCCAACCCCACCAGTTGACGAGTTCCATCGGCAAGATACGACATCGGGGAAAGAATATCTTGACCTCCTGGTGTCGTGCCAACTCGTAGGTTGTAGCTTAAACCATCAGCACGAGTCTCAGCATCAGTTGCTTTATTCCACTTAAGAGTCACATTTCGGCCAGAAGGTAAATTTGATAGCCCTGTGGGTGCTGTGGGGGGAGTGTTGGCTTTAGATGTGTTGTTGCGGAAGACTTTGGTAAAGAAGTCGTTTTTGTTCAGTCCTTCATAGAATGAATCATTGTTTGGTGCATTGCCTGTGAATAGGATATCTAATTTACGATCGTTGTCGTAGTCTCCCCAAACAGCCTGGGAATAGTTACCACGATCAAGCTGTTGCTTTGCGCCACTGTCGATTAGTGCGCCACTGTCGATAAAACTGTTTGGGCCAGTAAAGCTGTTTGGGTTAGAAAAATTGCCTTTGTTTTGATAGACTTTGGCGACGATTGTTGCTGAATTTTCGCCATTTTGTCGATCGACACCAGTACCTAGGATATCCAGAAGCCCGTCATTATCGTAATCTCCCCAAGCAGCGCGATTTAAATAAGGTATCTGTGCGCCGATGTCTTCAAACTTGGCAGACCCATTATTCTCACGAGTGCTGTTTCGATAGACTTTGGTAAAAGACGGCTGGAAAAAACTATCGCGACTTGTGAGCAAAATATCCAGTTGACCGTCGTTGTTGTAATCTCCCCATGCCATATCAGCAGCGTCACCATTAGAACCAGGCAACTCTACGCCAGTGTCTTCAAAAACGCCATCGCCCAAGTTGCGGTAAAGTTTTGCCAAGTACCTTGAGTTATCGTTCTTTCGGATTTCCTTTACCTCGACAAGGATATCGAGTTTGCCATCGTTGTCGAAATCTGCCCAAACTCCAGAATCAGTAGGAGCAACTATTTTGTTTTCACTCCCAGTAACAAATAGTTGTCCGACACCTACAAAATTGGGATCTTGTGTATTAAGACGTGCTTTGCTGTCTTTAAAGCGTTCTTGGCCGTTCTTGCCTGTGTTGCGGTAGAGCGTGGTGCTCAAGTCCCCAAACTCAGAAGCTCTAATATTTTCCGTACTGAGCAAGAAATCCGGACGCCCGTCGTTGTTGTAATCTCCCCAACTTGACCGAGATCTATATGGGTATGGGGGATTCCCAGGTAAACTTGTCTCAAAGGAAAAGCCAGAACTCTGACCACTATAGATGTTTTGGCTGGAATCGAAACCATCCTGCCCAAGCAGTGCAGCATCCAACCACCCATCATTGTTGTAATCTCCCCAGGTTGGAACCTGGCCTGGTAAGTCTCTTCGATTAGCTTCGCTAAAGCCTTGACCGATGTTGTCGTAGATTCGGGGAACTGTAGTCAATGGGCCGTAATTGTTGGTTTGAATTATAGAGCCGCCAAGGATATCCAGTTTGCCGTCATTGTTGTAGTCTCCCCAAATGGCTGAATCCAAAGCAGATATCGGAGCGTTCGTATTGGTGAAAAGTGGAATATCCGTAATTTGCACGATGGTAGAACTTTGAGTGCCAATATTCGCATTGTCGGCACGATCGATCCGAAACGCGATTTCTTCTGTTTCCTCAACTAAATTGTCCGATAAGATATTAATTGTGAAACTTGTGGTATCTTCACCTGGGTTAAAGGTAAGTTGACCAGAGTAATTGACAAATTCCCAATCTTTGTCCACAGTAGCTGAGCCACCGGTAACAGGTTGTATGTAAACCGTGGAAAGTTTGTCTAAATTTCCAGTGCGAGTGAGAGTAATTTGTCTCTGAAAGACTCCTGGAGGAATTTCAGTTAATTTGTAAGTAGCTTGGGAAAAACTTATCGTGGGATCGTTAGGACTAGCAATCCGATCGTTAGAACTCGGTATTCCGGGCCTCCTAAATATGTTTGGCCTTGGTATCGGTGTCGGAGTCGGAGTGACTGATGTCGTCGGTGTCGGAGTCGGAGTGACTGATGTTGTTGGTGTCGGAGTCGGAGTAACTGATGTCGTCGGCGTCGGAGTCGGAGTGACTGATGTCGGCGGCGTTGGCGTCGGAGTGACTGATGTCGTCGGCGTCGGAGTGACTGATGTCGTCGGTGTCGGAGTCGGAGTGACTGATGTTGTTGGCGTCGGTGTCGGAGTGACTGATGTCGTCGGTGTCGGAGTTGGCTCTGGTGTTGGTGTTGGTGTTGGCGTCGGCGCTACATCCTTATCCGTAATCGCCACAACCACCCCACCAACCACAATCCCGTTATACTTAACATCACCGCTAGTCACACTGTGAGTGATATTCCCGCTGTGCGCCCCTTCCACGATCGCATCATCAACAGCTTTCACCGTAACTGGTTGAGATACATTCCAATTAACGGATGTGAAAGTGATAGGCGCGATCGGCTCAATCTGACTACCTGTGGTGAGAGTGAGAGTGACAGGGGCGATCGGCTGGGATTTTAACTTAACGCTGTACGTCCCTGTAGCACCGCCTTCAGTAGCAGTTGTATTCGTGGGTGAAATAGTTACACCTACTGTATTGTTATCTTTGTTGATCAGACTGACATCGGCAACATCTTTGTTGTTATAATTCGCATCTGTACTAACAGCAGCCGCCGTCACAACTTTGTATTCAACATCGCCATCAGCAATATTGTCATCAACCCCAGTTACTGTCACCGGTTGCGGTGTATTCCAGTTAGCCGCAGTGAAAGTCAAACTAGGAGTCGAAACAGTTCCTTCCGCAATATTGGAACTACTCAAGCCGATAGTCACATTAGCAGTTGGTTTAGTATTCAACGCCACATTAAAGTTAGCTGCTAAGCCAGTTTCATTAGTAGTTAATCCCGCCGTAGGATTCACCGTAATTCCCGGAGTTTCATTGTCACTATTGGTGACGGTGACATCATCGGGTTTGAGGTTATTGTAATTAGGATCGGTGCTCACAGCAGCAGCCGTGACAATTTTATAAACTACATCTCCATCAGCTACATCTACCAAATCGTCAACGCCAGTCACCGTTACTGTTTGCGGTTGATTGTAGTTGGCGGGAGTGAAAGTTAAGCTATTAGTCGAAACAGTTCCTTCGGCAACATTGGAACTGCTTAAGCCGAAAGTAACGTTAGCACTCGGTTGAGAATTGAGTTTGACTGTGAAAGTAGCTTTACCGCCGAGTTCAGTCGTAGTTAATCCGGTAATTGGATTAACAGTAACGCCAACTTTGTCATCATTGGCGATCGTTGTGGTGGCGGTAGCAGTCGTAATTGTTGGTGTTACGCCCGCGCCGGCGGGATTTGATAGGGTGACGATAATTGTTTCGTCGGGTTCAACGATGGTGTCGCCTAACACATCGAGAGTAATCGTTTTTGATGTTTCACCGGCTGTAAAATTAATCGTGCCTGCGATACCCGTTGGAGCAGAAGTGCCACCGATATTGTTGTAGTCGCTGACGTTGGTAGCAGTTCCGGCGATCGTATAATTGACGCTACTTGCCCCGCCAGTGCTACCGCTGCGAGTCACAGTGAAAGTCAGAGGTTTTGTGCCGCTATCGCCTTCGGGAATGCTCGCAATACCCGCAGCAACCGCATAGGAAACAGTACCGTTAGCTGCAATAGTTAGTGTGGTTTGTTTGGTTGTACCCGCAACGCCTCCGGTAATTGTGCCAAAGTTGAGAATTGCGGTTTCGGCGTTTTCTGCGATGTTGTCGGGTTTGATCGTAAGTGCAATATTCTTGGTGAGTGCCGCACCTGTTGCACCTGCGGGGAATGTAATCGAGGTAGGGGCAATAGTGTAGTCAGAATTTTGGGTGGCTGTGCTGCTGGGGTTAATTGCAATTGGTACAACTACATCACTCAAGGGAGTGCCGCCACTGAGGGTAACGGGAATATTTACTACTGTGTCTGTTGTTCCTTCTGTACCGCTGTAGGTTGCCGCACCGAAATTAACTGTGTTTGGTGTATTTAGCAGGATTGAAACATTGTTAGAACCTCCGTTTGTTACCATTACTGCCAAGTCGGGTAGGGAATCGTTGTTAAAATCGTTTACTGTTACCCTCCCAGGGTTTTGCCCTATCAATGCAAAGTCGATCGGCGAACTAAATCCTCCAGTGCCATTTCCCAGTAAAATTGATAGGTTGGTAGCGCCAGAGTTCGATACGGCTAAATCGAGTTTGCCGTCGCCGTTTAAATCTGCCGCTGTGACGGAATTGGACTTTGTTCCGGCTGTGAAATTAGTGGTGGTACTAAAACCTCCAGTGCCATTCCCTAAGAGAATTGAGACGTTGTTAGAACCGTTGTTGGCTGTTGCTATATCGAGGTTGCCATCTACGTTAAAGTCGGCCACAATAATGGAATTGGGAAATTGCCCCGTACTAAAGTTAGTGGCGCTACTAAAACCGCCAGTGCCATTTCCTAAGAGAATTGAGACATTATTAGAAAGACTGTTCCCGACTGCTAAGTCAAGAAAGTTATCGGCGTTAAAGTTTCCCACAGCAACTGAAGCGGGAATTCCTCCGACACCGAAGCTGGTGGCAGGGGCAAAGCCACCAGTGCCATTCCCTAACAAAATTGAGACGCTTCCACCACCTTGAGGGTTACCATTTACCACAGCCAAATCGGGGAAGGTGTCGGCATTAAAGTTACCAATAGCAATAGATAGGGGAGTGTTCCCTACATTTGAGTTTATGGGCGCACCAAAGCCACCAGTGCCGTTTCCCTGCCTAATTGAGACAGTGCCAGAAAAGACTGGATTTGCTGTTGCTAAGTCTAATATTGTGTCGGCATTAAAGTTGCCAAGTCTTGACGGGCCTCCGCTAAAGCTGATGGGCTGTTTAAAACTGCCATTTCCATTGGCTAAGAAAACTCCGCCACCTACTACTAAGTCGAAGATACCGTCACCGTTATAATCTACTGAAGGAACAAACGGATCTGATGTCATTGGAAAATTAGTCGCATTACCAAAACTGGATAGGATATGACTGTAATTTGCGATCGCATCTTCCCGAAATACCAGCGGTGTGTTAATTTCTCCGGTTGTTGCTTCGAGTTCCCAGTCGCCGCCTTTTGCCGCGCTTCCCGTGAGGTTTTTGGAAGCTGCAACATTGGTATTTGTGAGTTGGGCGATGCGCTGGATGAATGCGAAACCATCTATTTCTAAATCTACATCTAAATCTCTCGCTTGTTCCCCGGTACCGCCGGGGAATGAATTCCCCGTCTCATAGCGCAAGTCATCTAAAGATGACTGAATAAATGAATTATTCCCAGTCGGTTTCAACCGACTTTCGCTATGAGACGGGGATTTAAATCCCCGGCGGACTTTCGGACAAACGCGAGGCCCAGATGCCACATTGCAACCGTAAATCAGAATATCCGCACTGTCTGTAAAAGCACTCCGCCACTGCTGCAATTGTTCCGAATAAGCTTCCAAATTATCTGCATTCAAGCTACCATCGCCCACTTGCAGGCTACCTGGAGCACCGTGAGAAACGATGTGAATGCTGTCAATATTGGTACGAAGGGCTAAGATTTGAGTAATTTGTGCGATCGCATCCTCGTTCCCATCTAACACCACAACTTCCGTACCCGGTGTTACCCCAGCCACCAAACTTTGATAATCTTGTACTCTTGTGTCGATAAAGGCGATCGCCCTTACAGAAACTGGAAAATTTAAATTTGACATAATACACCTATTTGGGGTTAAAAAAAGACAACAATTCCCCTGTTTCGTAACTTGCGTGCGAAACTGTCTATCAATTTTGATTTACACAGACACGGGATTTCTGCGTAAAAATTCGGTTATTTCTCATCTGTTGTAGCTACCATAACAGTTTTTTTATCCGAGCTATATAAAGTTTTCTTTAAAAAGATCTGGTTAATTAAACTACCGATAAAGAGCGACAAAATACTTAAGTACAATTACTGCGATGAATGCGAGCTGCATACACCACAAATATTTTTGAAACATAAGTGCTATTGTACTGAGAATTTAAACGTGGTAATTAATACATAAGTTAGGTAAGTAAAGTTATGTGCAATGAAAAAACAGGTTCGTAGTGAGGACTTCAGTCCGCACCCATTCCGAGGACTCGCATTCCTCACTACAAACCAATGTGATTACCGCAAACCCGAATCAATCTCCGCCAAAATCGCCTCAGCATCCCCGCACAAAGCATCGTGACAGCAACCGTTACTCGCCAACAACCCCCCCCACTGACTGACATCTCCCCGGTTATATTGCAAAGCAGAACCATCAAAACGAGTAAATCGCCCGCCCGCCTCCGTCAAAATCAATTCCGGCGCCGCCAAATCCCAATCCTTCGGCGCCGACTTCCCCGAAAGAGCAATATAAACATCAGCTTTTTGTTCAACAATCGTCGCAATCTTGCAGCCGATGCTACCCACAGCCAGTTGATTTTGGCAGGGAAACTTGTGTAATAGTCGATTTAGCCGATCGTCCCTGTGACTGCGACTGGTTACTATAGATAAATCTGCCACTATATTTCGCGCAGAAACCTGCAATTTCACCGCACAACCCCCGCGACTTTCCCCAAAAGCACCAGCATCGCGGATGGCATAATAAATCTTTTGCTTGGACGGCCAAGCCACAACCGCTAATATCGGTTTTCCCTCAAAAGCTAAAGCAATATGAACCGCAAATTCACCAGTCTTGTCAATAAAATCGCGCGTTCCATCCAAAGGGTCAATAATCCAAACCCAAGATTGAGGTAAAGGAACTTTGCCACAACTTTCTAAATAAGATTTGTAAGTTTCTTCGCTCAGGTAGCCAAATTCTGCATTCCCTAAAACCGACTGCAATTCATCGAGAATGTAAGAATTGACAGCGACATCAGCGGCGGTAACTGGGCCGTCTTTTTGTTCTTGAATGTCCAGGTTGGGAGTATTAGCATCAGGGCGATAATAGGATTGTAAAATATCTGCGGCACCCCAAGCGGCGGCCTGGGCAATTTCGCTTAATTGTTCGAGATTTTTCATGTTTGATTGATTAAAGTAGGGTGCCTCAGATTAGAACTCTTGCTCTCGTCAAATTTACCCCCCGCAAGTCCCCCCTCCCGGAGGGGGAAACAAGAATAATCTTACCCCCTCCCCTTACCAAGGGGAGGGTTGGGGTGGGGTGCTTTGTATTTTTGCAAGAGATCTATTGCATCTACTTGATGATAATCGAAAAAACCCCGACTGACGCAACCTACGACTTAGTCTCAACTCCAGTTATATTTGGGTACTAGCTAACAAAAACTACATTTACTAAATGTAGCACTATTTTATGAAACTAGGATAAGGACAATAAATCTCAGGAGTGGCTAGAAATTGTGTCACCATCTGTACTTGTTTAAGCACCGGAGAAGCCAAACTCAAATCAACAGCAACCGGGCCGCACGGAACTAAGATATTATTATCGTGGGCGTAGATAATTCCAAAATAAGATCGCACACCTAAATTTTTAGACACAGCTACTTGAGCTGCAATTGGATAGCCATTGTGAGTCGCAACTTTGATACCATACAAATAATTCTTGCTTTCTCGCACAGAAAAGCCAAAACCTTTCAAAATAGCAGCAGCAGAAGTTGCTGTTGGATCTTGGGAAAATGAAAGCGATCCGAAAGAGTTGGTAAATCCCGTTGCTTCGTAATATTGCGCCGTTTGGTGTTTGTTCAAATAGCTAATATATTGTGTGGCTTCACTTTCTTTAGCTTTACCGATTAACCTGAAGAAGGTAGGGAGGGCGATCGCAGATAAAATCCCAATAATAAAAATGACAACCAGCAACTCAATTAAAGTGAAGCCCTGGGAAGCGTTGGTACATCCTGCACCCATGCATAGCTTGTACCGCAGGGAATCGCACTTCTGGTAACTGATATACAATCCGGTATTTAAGTATATTCTTTGCCTTTGTAGAAGTGACTTGCCCTCGCCTGCAAAACGGAGTTTTAAAAGCGATGTGTGGATATGTTGCACAAAATTGCAGACAAATGCCGACATAATTAACACCTCAAACAAAAACTAAATTTACTCAATATACCGCTAACAATTCCCTTGAAAATCTCCCCATTTCTTGGGATACTCAGATTGATTCTGGCAAATAGCAGGCAACCAACTAGCACCGGGAAATTGCTTATCCCATTTTTGTTTCAACTTTTCTCGCGCCGATCGCACAGAAACATACAAAGAATCGCCACCAGCAAAAGCTTTCAGAAAATGCCTCAAAAACTCCTGGGCGATCGCATCTAGCACAGGTTCCCGCATCACGATAATTTGAGGGATATCTAAGTCAGCTAACTGTTTCCCCAATCCCAAGCCATCGCAAGAATTAAAAATTGCTATCTCCAAACCACGTTCAATGGCTATTTTCAAGGAAATCCTGAGTTCTTCGACAGTTAACTTATCTGTTTTATTAATATAAATTGCCCCAGTGCTGCCATCTACTTCGCTGTAACTGTGACCGGAAAAACAGAGAATGTCCCAGCCTATTTTATCTCTGAGACATTCCTCACATTCCTCGCGAGTTGGTTTGAGCAAAAACATGATTTCTGTGTCTGACAAATTCTCTAACACCTGTTTGTCTTCATCGATATTAATTCCTGTATCGTCACCCAAAATTGCTAAGATTCTCACTTTACTTCTTGGTAGGACTAATTTCTTTACCCTATTAGATACTGTGCGACTTAAAGCGACTTCTGCTTGTTGGCAATAAACTTCAAAAAACTTCCACCGATGCCAGGGAAGTTTTCGCAGGAAGGCATCTTCAGTTTGCACAATCACCCGCACCTCATCATCAAAGTTTAAATTGTCGTGCAATTTTTGCTCGATCGGGTTAAATGGTGCTGAATTCAGCCAATTATTTACTTCCGCTTCCACATCCTCAGCTAACGTTGTTAGCTTCTTTATAGAAAAGTTAGTGACTTGACCTTCTTTGCCTTTGATCCGGCTGTTCTGGTTTTTAATGTTATACATTTCTTCCCACTGTTGATAGCGTTTTAAAATTTTTGCTTGTGGTGGCAAATTGCCTTCTATTTGGATTGGCAAACGGTGTCCGTCACAGTAAATATCAGCGCTGACGGCAAAGCCTTGGTTCAAGTCACCACGATCTAAGTTTAAGACAACTACCTGTTCTGAAAGTGGTTTTACTATCTTCTCTACTACTGATAGCAAGTATCTTTGCTGTTCTGGGAACTCTTGAATTATTGGATTTTTTACTCTTGCTAATTCTAGCATTTTTTGGTAGAAACCATTGAAATCAGTCTCAATCTTCTCTTTGTCTGTGTCAGGAGGTACGCTAACCTTGATGACAACAACGCCATTGCCTTTATTTTCAATACTCTGAATTTTTAGTTCTGTACCTTTGAGATCGTCCTGAACTTTTTGGAAAGATTGGTAGAAGGCTTTCCAATCAACACCGTTACGGAAAATCAAGTCAACTGTATTGACTACCTCTTGAAAAAAACTGGTAAATTCTCCGATCTCAAATTGAGATTTTTCACTGTGGGGACGGCGTTCGCGATCGTCAGTGCCAGGTTTCGGTTCTTCTAGCAAGTAAACCCACCGACAATCTACCCATTCTAGTTTCGTAGTGCTGTCAATATTCCAGGTTCCTAAACCGCAAGCACCAGTCATTCTCGCATTACTGAAATCAGTGCCTATCGCCTGAACTTGACTGAAAATTGCATACTCTAAATTAGCAGCTTCTAAAGTCGCTTGACTGAGGTCTGCTGTTTGAAGTTTGGCGTAGCCGAGGTCTACACCTATCAAGTTTGCTCCTCTCAAATCCATGCCTTGATATGATTTATTATAGCCGTTGCCGGTCACTAGCAAATCTCGAACTGCGGGATCAATTAATATTGTCTCGCCGACTCTTGCCCACTCAATTTTTGAGCTTTTGTGCCACATTGTACGATAAATATTAGCACATCTAAAATCAGTGTTTTTGAGAAGAGCGTAACTAAAATTAATATTGGCTAAATTAGCACCCCGAAAGCTGGTACCGCCTGCCGCTGCAATCGCATTAGCTAATTGGTGAATTACGGCATATTTATCATCTTCAGCTAAAACTCTGTTGCCAATATAAGTTCCCAATGAGACCAAAGCTACAGCTAAAATTACCGCTATAATGATAATCGCAATAACTATAGGTGGATTGGAAAAATTTGCGACACATTGGTCTAGAAAATCATAACATTTATTGTTCGTGTTGTCAGCTAATCTAGTATTAATTAACACAGATGCTTTTAAATACCGGGTTGAATTATTGATAATAATTCCGGTGGCGATCGCACTTATTGCCAGAGCTTCAAATACAGCTAAAACTGCCACTATTCTGCCCAATACAACCTCAGCCAAAGCCACAGCTAAAGGCAAAGTTACAACTGCGATCGTAGTCGCAGCCACAGCCCCGATCAAACTTACAATTAAAAACGGAATATCGTTGGTATTCGGTTCACCAGCCAACGCCCCAGTTAAGCTCCCAGGTCTAAAACCTCTCAGCCAAGCCAGTATCGGGTGTTTATCGTTCGAGATCGCACTTAAAACAGCAATGCAAGGTACAAAGATTGCAGCCGCCATAGCTAAAGACCCCAAAGCTTTTTGTATTCCTTGGCGAATCGTGAGAGCCAAAAGAACAGTATTCAGTAATAAGATGATTGCTGTTACAATCAAACTGGAGTACCCAATATTTTTGGCAAATAGAGATCTGAATGTCTGACTGATAGCAGTTACAGCAGCCGTTCCTGACATTGCTGATATCAGTGCTACAATTATGAATATTTTGATTTGCGATCGCACTATTAATCCGCAGCGAGCGTGACTGAAGTTAGCACCATCGAGAGTTGCTCCGCTAAAATCTGCACCTCGGATATCTGCATAAGAGAAATCAGTATTAGTCAGATCTTGACCTTTGAAAGAACGACCTTGGAGATTTTGACCGCGCAAGTTTTGAAAGGTTAATGATGACATAAAATCCAAGTGAAATTTTCAATAGGTTAGCAGTCAATACTTGAGTTGTTGCTTTCGTTCCCAGGTGCTAGCTGGGAATGACAAATGCGTGGCAGATTACCAATGAAAATGTTTCGTCACGCTAGCTTCTCCGAGTGCCACAGTAACGCCAAATAATTCTCTTAATTCAGAACTAAATTCCAACTGAATAAAGTTGTCATCATCTCTGGATGTTGCCTCAAGAACTACCTCTTCTGACTCATCCATCACTATCAATTTTAACCCTTCTGGCAAACAAGTTTGATTTCCCATCGGATACACTTGCACTTGGATATCCACTTCGGAACCTGGTTCTGGTGCCAGCATGACTGCAAGTGTTACAGACTGTTGTGCTAGCTGCATTCCCAAATCAATTTTATAACCCCTCTCGATAGGTAATGCGTTCGTACTTCTAAAATGCCACTCCAGTTGTTCGGGATTTAATAGCTCATCAATTACTTGCCATCCCGTATCAAAAACATTCTCAAACCAGTTCATTAAATTAACTGGATTCAGTTGTTGAATTCGATTCATGTAGGCAAGAAAATATTCTAGGGATTGCAGTTGAGTGAGCGGTACTTCTCTCATTGCAGAAGTTTTAGTAAATCCTAGTAGCGTTGCTTCTTTCAAAGATTGATTTAATTGTACAGCAACGTAACCGATGCGATTTTCCCAAGCATCGGAGGGAATGTTACAAGTTTGGGAATCGGGCAATACGGGACGACATTCAATTTTGCCAACGCCGACGATATCTAAATCGGCGACATCTACAAATTTGAGCATGAGTGAATCGCGACTTTCGCTATGAGCCAAGTTAGTTTCAAATCCCATGCAGCGTAGGTAAGAATCTACTGCATACACTGCTAGGGTATTGAGATAAACTTGTTTGAATTTTGTCGGCAGGGATTTTTGAGCGCACTGTTGAGCGATGTCATGGGCTTCAAAGGATAGCGGTACGGTGAAAGTTATTGGTTCGATCATTTTACTCATCATTAGTTTCTGTGGTTGTCGCTTAATTGCTACTGTAATTTATTACGAAAGTCATCACCAAATCTCCGCAGGTTTCGATTAAAAAAACTGTCGATACCTGAAATAGAAACTCCAAACCTTTGAGACATACTATCCAATGTTTCACCATCCAATTTAGCTAAAGCTATAACTTGCCAAGAAATATCCGGGCGACATCTAAGTGACACTCTTCTAAAATGGCCATCTGGATCTTCTTCGATCAATTCACGCAGCATTGTAGCCTCTTCGGACAATGGTGATTGTGGTGACTGGTAATTATCTAGGTCGTTTAAGGAAGGTAGTTCGCGTGTTCTATTTTTTTCTTTCATATATCGCTTAACAGCATCTTTGAATCTCAACTTCAATATGTGATTGACCGGGGCCATCAGTGGTCTTTCTGGATCGTATTTGTCAATTTTTAGACAAATATACTCAATTGTTTTTAGAAGTGCTTCGTTATAAAGGTCTTCGTAAATATTAGGAGACCATGACCTTTTTTGGGGATAAGCAAGCTTGCCCGATAGCCAAATTGCGTTTCTCAGTTTGGTTAATGCTTTCTGTCGCTCAAGGCTAAGGGCTGGGTGCTGTTGAGCTTCGACGGCTAGCTGTTTGAGTTGTAAATCAATTTCGTCCTCCATCTCAATCTCCTCACTCCTCTGGGGATTCTTGTGCAGTCTTGGGGCATTTCTATGTTGTTTTTCGGTAGAGTCGCAATTTTTTACGCATTTGTGGGGAGATTGTTACAAAACTTTACGTTTGAGGGGGTTTGGGAAAAAAGTTTTGAGATTTGCGTAAAAAGTTTGAGGTGGTTTCGTAATTAGGGTTGAGTGGGCGATCGCACTTTCGTGTGAAAAAGCAGTTTTGAGATTTGCGTAAAAACTTGGGGCTGCTTCCGTAATTAGAGTAGAGAAGCCAATTCAACGTTTGGGCGATCGTTTGATTTCATTATATCAATTTTCATTTAATCCAAGATTAGGAGTATAATCTCAATGACAACTATCAATCAAGGTCAAACTAATGTTCTGCTGAAAGATGTTCTAATCGCCGACACTTTGCCGGGAAGTGCTGCCAACAATTCTATCCTCAACCCTTTAAGCAACAGCAACAAGCAAAATATCGGCGAAGGTTCCTTGATGCTTGACAGCAACAATAAAATAGCGATCGAACCCGATAAACCATTAGTTACGACTAATTTACTGAAATCAAAAGATGCTGCTTCCGAGTCAATCAGCAACAAATCCGATGATTCATTAATTGTTCCAAATCCTCTCAATAGCAGCTTAAGCAGGTCAGTTAGTGGCAATACGAGTCGCGGCGACGCCCTATCCGGTTCCCAGTCAGCCATAGATGCCAAGGATACCCTGACTGGAAGCAGCAAAGATGCACCGTTAATTGCCATCAAAGCTGACAGTCTGACAACAACTGACTCTTTGACTAACAATCAGAGTGCCAAGGAAATATCCCCTGATAAAAAAATCGATGCGTTAGCAGAAAAAGAAAATAAATCGGAAACACTGGCCACTGACAGTAACCTGATTTCACAAGCAAAAGAATCCATAATTCAAGCAGCAACTACTGATAAAGTGACGGCGGAGAAACCAGTCGCTAGTGTCGATGAAGCGGGCAAAGATAGCAACAAACAAAACTCGACAACTACTACTCAAACTGTTGAGACTTCAAAATCACCAGCCACAATTCAAGCAGCGACTACTACTGATAAATTGACGGCGGAGAAACCAGTCGCTACTATCGATGAAGTTGGCAAAGATAGCAACAAAAAAAACTCCACAACTACTACTCAAACTGTTGAGACTTCAAAATCACCAGCCATAATTCAAGCAGCGACTACTGATAAAGTGACGGCGGATAAATCAGTCGCTACTATCGATGAAGCTGGCAAAGATAGCAACAAACAAAACTCGACAACTACTAGCGGAGACAAGGACAAAAAAGTTGCGGATAACAGTCAAGCTGTTGCAGTTGAAACCCCTAAAGAACTCAGCAAAACTACTCCTAAATCTGAGATTGTCGCCGATAATTCGTTTACATCTGGGAAATTTGTTGTTGACTCTAGCGGCCAAGTTGGTATCGATTTCTTGTTTGACGGCGGACTGTATAAGGGTCAATTAGCTATCGTCAGTCTAAAAGGGATGGAGAAGTTTGTACCTGGTTCAGCAGAATTTATCAAGGAAGTGGCTTCAAGGGCATTAAGCAATTCTGTAAAAGGTCATGTAGTCATTAATGATTTGAGCGAAGGTGCGAGATTTACGGGTAATTTACCTGAAGGGAATTATAACGAAGGAACTTATTTGGGAGTCAAGAGTTTTGCAATGACTTCGGGGGATGAGTTTGGCGTTATGTTGGTGCCAAATGGAACTGTGCAAGAGGTTCTGAATAATCCTGTTGTTGGAGGGGATAAACGTCCTTTATTTTCAATGGTGACGGCGAATCCTGCTGAGGGATTTCATGTCGGGCAAATTGCTGATGTGACTGGTAGTGGCAAGACTTTTGCAATGGAGGATATGCGGGTTGATTTAGGGAGCGATCGCGATTACAATGATGTGATATTTCAGGTGCGGGGTGCGACGGGTACTGCGGTGAATTTGGATTCTGTGATTAATGCTGAGAAAGATTGGCGTAAAGCTGATATTGGTAAGGCTTTGATTGCTTATGCTAAACCCTATGTTGAACCGAAGGTAGAGCCTGCTAAAGAGGATGAAAAACCTGCCAAAAATACTGATTCTGGTTCGGTTTTAGATGTTCCGATTTCAGATAACGCAAGTGTTTCAAAAGAGAAAGTAATTTCTCCAACTAATACTGAGTCTCTCTCGAAAACGGAGGTTGTTACTTCAGATACAACTGTAACGCCAGCAGTGAAGACTGAAGATGACGAACCTGCGATCGCCAATTCGATCGCTACTTCTTCCAAAGATATGCCGGTTTCAGACAAGACTGTCGTGTCGAGGGTGAAGGCTGAAGATTCGATCGATACTTCTACCAAGGATTTGCCGGTTTCAGACAAGGCTGTCGTGTCTGAGGTGAAGGCTGAAGATTCGATCGATAC
>NZ_JAEQDE010000094.1:0-37412 GCF_020737865.1 Microcoleus sp. PH2017_35_SFW_U_B | reverse complement strand
GTCGTGTCTGAGGTGAAGGCTGAAGATTCGATCGATACTTCTACCAAGGATTTGCCGGTTTCAGACAAGGCTGTCGTGTCTGAGGTGAAGGCTGAAGATGAGAAATTGGCGATCGTACTGACTTCCACTCCGAATGAGTCTGTCAAAACCGATTCGGTGACTTCATCTCCAACAGTCATCGATCCGTTGACAATAAAAGAAGAAAAAGAGGCGATCGCAACCCCTATTTCTACTACCACAAAAGATGCACCGGCTTCAGATAAAACTGTAACGAAATCAGTTGAAATCGAATCTCAAGCAATTGCACCTCAACCTGCGCCTAAAAACATTTCAACCGTTGAGACAGAAACCAAGATAAATCAACCACAACCTGCTGTTACTCTCAGCCCTAAAACCGATGAACAACCAGCAATTTCTACTCAAGCATCTGGTAAAACTTTTCAGCCGATAGTCCACGAAAGCAAGCCAAATATTTATCCTCAAGAACTTTCGACTGTCAATCAATCAATTGCGACAGATAGCAAGCCAGTAACGGCAATACCAGAATTAGCTAAACCAGCAATTTCTACCAACAGCCAGCCAGCAATTTCTATTCAAGAAGTTGCTCCAATAACTCAACCTGTCGCACCCAATGCAACCAGCATAATAGCCACAAATAGTCAAGAAAAAACCAATACAGAACCCACAAATTATCCACAAGATATCGGCTCGAATCCAGTCACAACGACTACCTCATTCCCTTTTTCAAAAGCATCTCAACCCTTAGTCGGTATTATTAGTACAGGATTTAATGCCAATAATTTCGACATAGACTACAGCCGCATTACTCTCGGAAAAGACCGCATTGCTAATGATGATAATCCCTTAATTCAATCCGGTGAAGGCAGCGAACAAGGAACTCATGTTTTAGGCTTAATTGCCGCCACTCAAAATAATAGCAAAGGCATCGACGGCATTAACAATGAAGCACCGATTTGGTTAGGTAGGGCTAGTGGCAATAACAGTTGGGCAGAATCCTTAATTGAATTTGTCGATAACGCCAAAAAATCCGATCGACTCAATGCAGTTGTTAACATTAGTTTTGAACTAACTCAAGTTGATGTTAGCGGCAAAATAGTTTCTCGCTACGAACTGACAGAAGCCGAAGAAAATGCCCTAGAATACGCTCGCAAAAATCACATCGTTGTTGTCGTTCCTGCTGGCAATAATCCCCAAGAAATATCAGCTTTAGGCAAAGCATCCCTTCAGTTTGACAATATCATCAGCGTCGGTGCATCATCGGGTGGTCAAGTGACAGATTATTCGGGAAATGGCAAAGGTTTAGATATTTTAACAGAAGGAGGAACGCTGAACAATCCCGTGCGATCGCCCTGGATGCTTCTCCAAGCTATCGAAAGGGCGTGAAGCGCAGGTATCCCGAGCGTGAATCGCCCTTATTGAGGTGAAAAGTGCGATGTGCATCAATGCCCAAGAAACCGGGTTTTTCATAATCTGAGGGCTGTGGCGAAATATTGTCGTCAAAAACCCGGTTTCTGACTTCTCCCTGAATTTATTATTTCCGCAGTACCGAAGTGATAATCACTGTAATAGTGGCACTAGCAATTAAAGTGAAAGCAAGTTGTACTACCCACTGAGTTGCTTGCTGGTAGTTAGAAAAGCGATCGTTAAACTTCTCGGAATCCCTCGATAGCTTATCTACATCTGTCGATAGCTTGTCCACATCTGTCGATAGCTTGTCCAGTTTCTCAATTACATCTACCAAGGTTGGTTCCTTTTTGGATGTAGTGGTCATTTGGTTTATTTTAATTCGATAATTATATTGTAATATATTATATTGTGTGTTTTGTCGCCTTTTAAATTATTCATTTGTTGTAAATTCTGAGTTATGTTAGAATTAAGATTCAACTGAATAATGGGAGAAAACTTTTATGACAGCGATGACAGTCAAAGATTTAAACCAAGTTCAGACCCTTTTTTCCGAAGCGGGTTTAGATTACACAATTGAACTAGAAGACGGGAAAATTTCAGTTATGGGCCCATCAGACATTGTATCCAGTGAAATCAGTAGCCGTCTCATCGCCTTTCTCTTCGCTTGGATAAATCCACGCCGCTTGGGGAGAGTGTTTGACTCCGCAGGCGGTTTCATCATGCCGAATACCAACGTCAAAGCGCCAGATGTTTCGTTTGTGCGGGCGGCCCGCTTGCGCCAAAGTCCGCGTTATTTTGGTGAACTTGTTCCCGATTTGGTGGTTGAGATTAAATCTCAAAGCGATCGCATTAAGGCTATAGAAACTAAGGTTTTGAAGTTTATAGAGCTGGGTGCGGTTGTCGGCATCCTGATCGATCCTGATGAGGAAACAGTGGCAATTTATCGATCGACTGGTGAACCGACTATTTTAGCAAATGGCGATATTTTAACAGTACCAGAGCTTTTTCCCGGTTGGGAATTGCCCGTTTCGGAATTATGGCCTCCCATTTTTACAGAGGAAGAAACACAATCCTGATGCGTTTAAGTTTGAGATTGTTGTTGCAGAAAATAGCCGACTAGATAAAGTGAACCGCACAGGATTGTGAGGTTTTCGTCGGTAACAGCCGCATCTAAAGCTGTTGTTAAGTCGGGAAAAGCTTGAGTGAGAGTTAATTCAGGGCAGATATTTTCAGCAATGGCGGCTAATTCTGTGGGGGATGCTGAGTTTTGATCGGGTACGGGAACGAGATAAAGCCGATCGCCCTTTTTGAGTAATGCTTGTAAAATATCATCGCAGTCTTTCGTCGCGAGAATCCCGATTACCCAGTTAATCGGCGACGGGGAAGCGGTAAGATTGTCTACATATTCGCGCAGGGCGATCGCAGCAGCAGGGTTGTGCGCGCCGTCAATCAGGATGTTGCGGTTGTTCCAAGTTGTCTGCTGAAGTCTTCCCGGCCATTGGGTTTGAGCGATTCCGTTGGCGATCGCACTTTGGGAGATTTGCCATCCTAGGTTTTGCAGGGTGTGGAGAGTTGCAAGTGCGATCGCCGAATTCATTAATTGAACTTGTCCCAGCAATGGCAATTTATATCTTATTTTAACACCAGAAAAATCAGAATTAACGCCGATTTCTGGACTTGGATAATATTCTGCAAATCCGTCTTTTAAATCCACCGCAGGTTTTACCCAAACAGCCGGACAACCTAATTCTTGAATGCGTTTTTCTACTACTAATCTAGCAGATTCCGGCAACTCTCCGACAACTACCGGACACTTTGATTTAATAATTCCCGCTTTTTCCCCAGCAATATCAGCGACAGTCGGGCCGAGGATTTGCCAGTGTTCGAGACTGATAGAAGTAATCACACTCACAAGCGGAGTTTCGCAAACATTAGTCGCGTCTAATCTACCGCCCAATCCGGTTTCAATCACTGCAATATCTGCTTTTTGTTCGGCGAAATACAGCCAAGCTGCGGCGGTGATGATTTCAAATTGAGTCGGAGTTTCCGTATTACCTTCAGCAGCGCGGACAACTTTTTCTAAACAGTCTTGCAATGCTATTGTAGAAATTGGTTTTTGGTTGATACAAATTCTTTCTGTCCAATCGATTAAGTGCGGGGATGTGTAGCGCCCGACTCGATAACCTGCTGCTGTGAGTACCGATGAGAGATAAGCGCAAACGGAACCTTTGCCATTTGTGCCGGCAACGTGGATAATGGGTACTTGTTTGTGGGGGTTGTCGAGTTTTTCGAGGAGTTGGTGAATTCTTTCGAGGCCGAGGTGGACGCCGAAGTGTTGGTAAGATTTGAGGATGGAGTTTGCATTCATTGAGGATTATAAATTCTGTTTGTTTGTGAATTATATTTTTTTCTTTAACCGCAGAGGGCGCAGAGGGCGCAGAGTGAGAGAAGCAAGAGACAGATATCTCATCAAAGAAAGTTTTATTATTAATTTATTGTATTTATTGCGGGTAACAAAAGGTGGCTTTGAATATTATTTCTCTGTTTGCGGGTTGTGGTGGATTGGATTTAGGTTTTCGTCGGGCTGGGTTTAATCCGGTTTGGGCTAATGAGTACGATCGCACTATTTGGGATACCTATCAATTTAACCATCCTGAAACTATTTTAGATCGCAGAGATATCCGAAAAATTAATTCTGATGAAATTCCTGACTGTGTTGGGATTATTGGCGGGCCTCCTTGTCAAAGTTGGAGTGCGGCGGGCGCGAAACGGGGAATTGATGATTCTCGGGGTCAGCTTTTTTGGGAGTATATTAGAATTGTCCGAGACAAGCAGCCTTTGTTTTTTTTAGCTGAGAATGTTAGCGGCATCTTAGCGCCCAGAAATCAGGATGCTTTCACTTATATATTATCGCAGTTTGAGGAACTTGGGTATCGGGTTTCGTTCAAGTTGGTGAATGCTAAAAATTTTGGTGTTCCCCAAGATAGGCAAAGGGTGATTGTGATCGGTTATCGTCAGGATCTGGGTTTTGGTTTTGAGTTTCCCGCACCTGGAACCGAGGTTTTGACGCTGCAAGATGCAATTTTTGACTTGCAGGCGATCGCCCCAATTCCAGTCAAGAGTAAAGTAGATAATTATCACGATTCTGTCGCAAATCACGAATGTGCAGATTTGAGTTTTTCCAGCATTTATATGTCCCGGAATCGAGTTAGAAGTTGGGGTGAATCTTCCTTTACAATTCAGGCCAGCGGCAGACACGCACCTCTGCACCCTCAAGCTAGTAAAATGATTTTAGTTGGCAAAGATCAGCGCATTTTTGATCCGAATTCGCCTCAGCCTTACCGTCGGCTTTCTGTGCGAGAGTGTGCGCGAGTTCAGACTTTCCCGGATGACTTTATTTTCAAGTACAAGTATATTGCTGACGGCTACAAAATGGTTGGGAATGCCGTACCTGTTAATTTGGCTAGAGTTTTAGCAAGTAAGATTTATGCGGATATTTGTTCTATAGGGGCAGTACCAAGAGTTCCCGCGCTCTCACTCCTGTAACATTATCTGTTAATTTTGCCATAAATTATCTAGAGTAAAGTTGCGGGGATTTTTCAGAGTAAAGGTTTGATTTTCTTTGATTAAATCTCCCGTACAGATGAAAGGCAAGCGTTCTTGATAAGCTTTGATAGCGAGGATATAATCTTTGTCTGCAAGTTCGGTTTTAATTTTCTGTAATTTGTCGGCAATTACACCGACTAAGGTAATTTCGCCACTTAGTTTGTCGGCGTTGGGCGTGTGAATTTGCATCACGACTCCCTGAATAGTTGTATTGGGAATCCCGGTAATTAAGTCTGCTAAAATTTCACTTTGCGATCGATTTTCTACGGATTCTAATATTTCGATTATCTCCCGGATTCGGGCAGCATAATCTCCGAGATTTTGTTGGTTGGGGAGTAATATTTCAAATTCCTCTCCGGCGACTGGTTTGTGCCAAAGTGTGGCATTTTCTAAGAAAGGTTTGTCTTCATTCCACCCGTGAATTTGCAGGTAATTTCTAACTTGATTTAGGTTGACTGTTTGGAGGGTTTCGCTATCTTGGAATGTGACTTTCATGGTTGAACTCCTTGGCTAATCCCCTCCATAATTGACTGAAGGGCGATGACTGTAAATTGATTAGTTCTCGGTATAGTGACTGTGACAGCGGTGGTGTTTTGTGTTTCTGGCATTCCCCGCAGGGATATCCAATATCCGCATTCCTTCATGCAGGTTTCTGTTTCTGACTGAGTTAACCAGTTTGCTATTGTTTCGGGGATTAAAACAACAACTAAAATTCGGGGTACGGCGAAGTCATCTATTCTCAAGTCATCGTAGTTTTTGAGTTTGAGAGGGTAGCGAATCGAGTTATTTTCTCGAACATCCCTTGATGTCGATTTTAACTGCAATTCTAAGCGAGGTGCTCGGATGCTACCTGTCCCTCCTTTGGCAGCAATTCCCCAGTCTACGCTATCGTCGTCTACAAATGGTTTGTAAAGAGAATAGCCTGCAACGCTGGCGATGGCTTGCAGGTAGGTGTTGCTAAATTGTTCTTTTTGTTGGTTGATATCCACGCTGGCTTGTATTTTTTATATGGTAACTCGAAGTCCTAGATATAATATCAATTTAGCTAAAAAACTCTGCTATTATATAAAGTTGCGGTGCGTGAATGCTGAGTTCTTATACTACCGCACAAATCTATTCGCTGTCACGCACCATACATCGCTTTGAACGCAGATTATCGATCGCCCTTAGCAGCATACACAGCATACAGCCGATCGAGCTTTAGGAAGGTTTGCAGCAGCGCATTCGCCCCCTGAGTAAACTGTTCGGGCGAAGTATACTCATCTTCTGCATGGCTGATGCCGCCCCGAGAAGCCACGAAAATCATCTTCATTTTTTGCCAACAAGCGCACAAATAGTTGTTTCTTGTTTTCTGCCTCTTAATTGAATACTCTTAACGGGTTTTGCTTCGTAGCTATCGCTCACCAATTCCCAGGTTTCTCCTGTTATTAATACTCGATAAGGATTGTCTTCTTTAATATCTTTATTCATTGGTTCTAACCTGGCGGCAATATTCACAGTATCTCCTAAAACCGAAAAATTTAATCGATTCCCGCCGCCGACAGTTCCAGCAATAATCGACCCTGTATGAATGCCAACTCCGAATTCAATTTTTGGCTTTCCTTCCCTTTGAAACTTCTGATTTAATTCTTTCAATCGTTCTGACATATCCAAACAAGCGGCAATACAATTTTGAGCGTCCTGTTTGATTTCTTCAGGTTTAGTATGAGGAAAGGGAATGCCAAATATTGCCATAATTGCATCGCCAATATATTTATCGATCACGCCGCCGTGATTCATAATACACTCACTCATGGCATTTAAATATAGATTTAGCCAAGGCATCAATTCATCTGGAGATAGTTGCTCGGAAATGCTAGTAAACCCTCGAATATCCATAAATAAAACCGTAGCGACCATTTCTTGCGGTTGCAGTTCGCCATTTTTAAAGATTTCGTCTTTTCGCTGCCAAATTAATTCAGCAGTTTCTTTTGCCATGTATTTTTCAAATAGGCTCATTAATTGTTGTTTCTCTTGTTGTTCTCGCAGTTGCAGTCCAATTCCAGCTAAGACGATCGTACCAATCGGTGCAGCAATGGGCATTAGTAGAGAATTAAACGTAAATAATAAGAAAGAAACTGCATACCAGATTAGAGGGAAAAGGATAGCGATCGCAATTCGTCCCCTGGGCCCAGATTTCGATAATATTCCGCTAGTAATTGGCCCAATTAAAAGTAATATCAGCCAACTTGTCCAGCCAGGTAAAGGTTGCAGCAGTCGGTTATTTAGCAAGTTATCGATAACTGCGGCATGAAGGTAAATCCCACTGGTGGGTGAAATTTGATTTAAAGGAGTCCGCAAAGGATCTAAACCTGTTGCCGTCATACCTACTAATACCAATTTGTCTTTAAAAGCATCTGTGGTAATTTTACCTTCCAGAACATCAGCAAACGAATAAGTCGGTAGAAATTGCGTTTTTCCAGGCCAATTTATCCCTGCACTGTAAAATTCTAGACTGCCGTTATTAGGCGGTGATAAAAACTTTTCTAGCCCTCCAGATTGCGGTTGCTTGTCGGCGTTGTAAACTCGCAGCATGGCAATTCCCAATGAGGGAATATCTCGCAACCACAGCGTGGCTTGACGACCGATTCCATCTGTGTCTGACTTATGGAAAATATGACCTCGATCGGCGGCTGCGGCTTCTAAAGTTGGTACAATTGGTAGCGGTTTTCCTCGGTCATCCCAAGCCTTAGCTAACACTACATTACCTGTTGCACTCATAGCGTCTGCAAGTTGGTCATCTTGGGGACTGGATTCGGCAAAAATAATGTCGAAACCAACGACTGCGGGTTTAGCAGGGGAAAGGGCTTGTAATAATTGAGTGTAGCGATCGCGCGAAAACGGAAATCTCCCCAACTTTCTTAAACTTGCTTCGTCTATGGCAATGACCACCACTCGTTTATCCCAAATAGGTTTGGGTAAAATTCGACTTTCGCGAAGTTGAAACAGGCTGTTAGAACTCAGTTGTTCCAGCGGTTTCCAGCCACCCAAATGCAACGCGCCCAAGGAAATAAGAGCAGCAGCAACCCCCGGCAGTAAGGATTGGCTGCGGGTAAAAAAAACTCGCAAACGAGGGATTATTAATTGAGTCATTATCTATTTCTTAAGTAAACTAGCACCGAGTTCATAAGACACCTCATTTCCCACCGGACTGCGAACAACTAGCCAGTAGTCAGAGTTAGCTGGTCTCGGCACTATCTCGTCGATTTTACCTGTTCGATCCATCTTTAAGGGTTGGCCGTTTAAATACACTAAATTCAGCGGATCGACAGTACAAATGCATCGAACTTTGTCTTGACTGATGGCTGATAAACTGATCAATTCATAGTTCAGATTTTCTTTGAATGCCTGGGGTGGATTGGGAGGATTGCCGGGAAAAGTGACGGAAGCATAGCCCTTTTCTATCTTCACAGTTTGCCCTTGAGCGCTAGCGTCAACCTTCCCCTCAAATAAGGCAGTTGCGGCTTTTCCCTCTGGGCCAACACCCACGGCGAACTCAGTCCCCCTGACACCCACAACTCCCGCTGGGCTGTTAATTTCTAGGCGCGAATTGGCGTTAGTCAAGCGTCGGGCCGAAACTCTTGCCAATCCTGCGGGGACTGACAGCAAGGTAACTCTACCTCCATTGACAGCAACGGACAGACCTTTAACTTGGACGGTGCTTAATTCTGCTAGATTAATCGTAGCGATGCCAGTGTCTACCGCTAAAACCGCGCTAGAGTTTTTGCCTGTGGAGATTTGCTGGCCGGCTGTTGTCAGGCGATCGCCCACTTTTGCTGGTCTGCCTTGATATGTTACGCTTCCCCTAACTTGCCGTACTTCTACCCACCGACTCCCCGGCAGTTGAATCTCCCTAGCCAGCAAAGGCAAGGCGAAAGTGATTAAAATACTAGCAAATAGGATTGTCAACCATTTAGAAATACCAGACCGATTTAATTTCATCGTTGCTAAAAATTACTTGGCCAATACCCTTATCTAGATTACTATTTTTTTGCTAGCTGCTCTAGACAATTTTTAACGACTTCTTCAGACTTGCAATTGTTCCCTATTAGCAATTATAAATTAGCATCTTGTGTTAAGCTGTCGCACATTTAAATTGTATATTCAGGGCGGGCGAGACGCCCACCCCACTCATTGTCTGATTTTTTTGAGATGCAATTTAAATGCAGAACAGCTTACTACTGGTTTATGAATAAGCTGTCACGCATTTAAATTGGATGTTCAGGGCGAGTTCTTCTGGCCCACTCCACAAGAGGGGGATTATTTTTTGACATTCAATTTAAATGCAGAACAGCTTAGGATCGCAAATTAAATAATTTACACAAGTCTGTGGGATGGGCACCTCGCCCACCCTTTCTGGACGGGCGGGACGCCCATCCCACAAGAAGTATAAAACCTGTGGAAGTTATTTAATTTTCATTCCTTAGGACTTACCTATAGCAATCCTAAATCATTTGCATAATTCTTGTAGGAGCTCTTCCCCCCTCGTGAAGAACCCGATAGATAGGGTAGGCACGGGGGGTAAGAGCTCCTACAAATTTAAAGGAAATATCGAAACGGATAATATTGGCGTATTTTTTAGATTCTCAGCAGTCACTTATTCTCACGTTTTAATGATGCGTTACAACTCCATGAATCGATCGCCCTTAGCAGCATACAGCCGATCGAGCTTTAGGAAGGTTTGCAGCAGCGCATTCGCCCCCTGAGTACACTGTTCTGGCGAAGTATACTCATCTTCTGCATGGCTGATGCCGCCCCGAGAAGCCACGAAAATCATCCCCATATCGGTAAAGCGTCCGATTTCTTGGGCGTCGTGTCCGGCCCGGCTAATTAAATGCCTGTAACTAAACCCTAATTCTTGACAAACTTCTACAATTGCATTCTGAATCTTTGGTGCTGCTAGTGTTGGCTGTACGTGCAGCAATTGAGTTATTTCGATTTCGGTTTGGGTGGCAGAGGCTATTGCTTGAAACTCCAATTTCATTTTAGCTAACAACTGTTCCAAATTAGTTTCAGACAAATCGCGCAAGTCGATTTTAAACTCGACTTTTCCCGGCACAGTATTCGTAGCATTCGGCCACACAGTTAAGTAACCTACCGTTGCCACTTGTTCTCCTGGTGTTTCTACTGCCAGTTTGTTGACTGCTAGTACCATTTGGGAAGCCGCTACCAGCGCATCCTTTCTGGCGTGCATGGGCGTCGATCCAGCATGATTGGGGCTGCCCGTTACTCTCACTCCCAGGCGGTACTGTCCGACAATACCTTTGACTACTCCTATGCAGTCGCCCGTACTTTCCAAAACACCTCCTTGTTCGACGTGTAATTCCACAAATGCTGCTATTTCTTTGGGATGGCGTTTTGCTTCGGCAATTTTTGACCAATCTCCGCCAATTTGTGCTAAACAAGTTTGGATGGAAGTGCCATCGCTGCGACGGTAATATTCGGGGTTGTTGACTGTATTTCCCGCCATCGCTTTGCAGCCGATAACGGTGCTTTCTTCGTCGGTAAATACGATCGTCTCAATGGCGTGTTCCAAGCGCAGGCCGTTTTCGCGCAACACCCGCACGACTTCAATTCCTGCCAAAACTCCCAAAACTCCGTCGAAATGCCCCCCCGTAGGAACAGTATCAATGTGAGAACCGGTTGCTAGTGCGGCACCTTCGCGCAATCCGGGATATCTGCCAATTGTATTTCCGGCCGCGTCAATCCGAACAGTCATCCCTGCTTCTCGCATCCAAGACTCAACAAGTTTGCGCGCCAGCAAATCTTCTTTGGTAAAAGCTACCCGACTGACACCTCCTCCCGGCAGTTTGCCGATTTGGGCGAGTTGGGCAATGCTGCTGTTGAGGCGCGAACCGTTGACTGAAAGTGCTAGCCTAACTGTCATGTTACATTCTCCTATTCTGGGAAATTTAATGATGCGATCGCTCTTGTATTATTAATCATTTAACTGATTATTGTAGAATGTATCCCAGACAGGTTAAATCTGTAAAATAATGTAGTTTTGCCTACAACAGGCGATCGGCTGTAGCACTTAAACTGCTGCAATCAAAATACAGCACGCAGCATAAAGCGATCGCAGCGATTTAACTGTAGAAACAAGTACATTTTTATCGATCGGGTGATATGAGTCAATCCACCTAATTAAACGTAAAATACCGATCGCTAAAAATCTTGGCCTGTATGTCTTCTGTTTACCCGCTGGCGCAGCCTTTATAGCCTTTATAGCCTTTATAGCCTTTATAGCCTTCTTCCTTCTACCTCCTACCTTCTACCTCCTTCCTTCTTCGTTCTTCCTTCTTCCTTCTTCCTTCTTCCTTCTTCCTTCTACTTATGAGTCAAACACCAATTGTAAGCAAACGAGTATTCATTTGCGGTTCCGCCCTGCGGGGTCAGCCGGACAACAGCAACCTGGGAGAAGCAAAGTTCATCAGAGAAGCCAAAACTCGTCCGATTTACCGCTTGTACTCCGCAGAAAATGGCTGGCATCCTGCAATTTACGAAGTGGCTACCGGAGGCGTATCAATTCCGGGAGAAGTGTACGAATTAACTGTCGCAGACTTTGAACAGCTTGCAGCCGGAGAACCCCCACATATGTATCCATCCGATGTGATTTTGGAAGACGGGGAAGTATTAACCGCTTTCCTCTACCCTCGCGAGTTAGTAGAGAAATACCAATGGGAAGATATTTCCGATCGCGGTGGATGGGCCGCTTACAAAGCAATTTCGCACTACTGAGATCTTGCACCATTTGCAATCAGCCTTTTACGGGCGGGCGAGACGCCCACCCCACGGGCGAGACACCCCAGAATCAAACTCACCCTTTGTGGAACAGGCATCTTGCCTGTTCTTGACATGGGTGCAAGATGTCAGCAGTCAGGACTTCAGTCCTCCCAGGTTCGTAGTAAGGACTTCAGTCCTCCCAGGTTCGTAGTAAGGACTTCAGTCCTTCTTAGAAACCATCGGTTTTTGATATTCATGCCAATGTCGGGCAATATCAATGCGGCGACATATCCAAACCCTCTCATGCTGCTGTACATAATCCAAAAAACGCGCCAAAGCTGCCGCCCGCCCAGGCCTCCCCGTCAAGCGGCAGTGCAGCCCCACACTCATCATTTTGGGTGCAATCTCGCCCTCGGCGTAGAGTAAATCAAAAGCATCGCGTAGGTAAGCAAAAAACTGATCCCCAGAGTTAAACCCCTGACTCGTAGCAAACCGCATATCGTTATTGTCAAGGGTATAAGGAATTACCAAGTGAGGCCGATCGCACTCGTACACCCAGTAAGGCAAGTCATCCGCATAGCTGTCGGCATCGTAGAGAAAACCGCCTTCTTCCACTACTAGCTTGCGGGTGTGCGGGCTCGTGCGTCCCGTATACCAGCCGAGGGGACGGCTGCCGGTAACTTGCGTGTGAATGGCGATCGCCCTGTGCAAATGTTCCCGTTCCGCCTCTTCCCCAAAATACTTATAATCAATCCAGCGGTAGCCGTGGCTGGCAATTTCCCAATCAGCCTCCAACATCGCTGCAACGGCTTCGGGATGCCTTTCTAACGCCATCGCCACGCCGTAAACAGTCACCGGTATCTTCCGAGAAGTAAACATCCGGTGGAGGCGCCAAAAACCGGCCCGACTGCCGTATTCATAACAGGATTCCATATTCATGTGGCGCAGTCCCGATAGGGGTTCGGCGCCGACAATCTCTGACAGAAATGTTTCCGAAGAACCGTCGCCGTGCAGGATGCAGGTTTCTCCACCTTCTTCGTAATTGATCACAAATTGCAGTGCTATGCGCGATCGATCCGGCCATTGAGGATCGGGGGGATTTTGCCCGTAACCGATTAAGTCTCGCGGATAATTTACTGGCATATATAACAGTTGACAGTTGACAGTTGATAGTTGACAGTTGATATAGTAATCCGATCTGATTCTCACAAAACAACGCCCGCTTGTCTTCCTCGACTCCTTGTATAGTAAGATCTTCAGGTTTTTGAGATCTAGAAAATCAATTAGGATTGCTATAGTTTACAGTTGATAGTTGGCAGTGGACAGCTTGCCCGGTTGCTTAGAGAAGAGTTGACACTTGACTGTTGTCTGTTCATTGATTACGCATCGGTGCGTCGAAACCCGGTTTCTACGAGTTTTGCTCTTCGGGAACGAGAAATATAGTAAGAAACCGGGTTTGTGAGGGCGCAAGTGCGATCGCGAACTACAGTTGTTAGTTATCAGTTTTCAGTTTTTTTTGATTAACAACTGTCAACTGTCAACTGTCAACTGTCAACTGTCAACTGTCAACTGTCAACTGTTTCCCTTCTATCTCCTGAATTTCTTTAATTACCCGCGCTTTACTGGCAATTAAATGTTCTTGAATTGCTGCGGCTGCTGCGACGGGATTTTGTTCGATGACAGCTTGAAAAATGCGACGGTGTTCGCTGCGGATTTCCAATACTCCGGGATTGTATTCCATCGTGCGAAGCCGCACTAATATCATTTTGTCAAATACCTGATCTAATAAAGTTACTAACCAAGGATTGCCGGAACTTTGGGCTAGCAAGCGGTGAAATTGGCAGTCAGCGTAAAGCAATTGATAATTTGTCAATTCGCCCGATCGCAAATATGTCGTACTTTCTGCCTGCAACACAATCGCTTCCAATTGTTGAACTTGAGCCGGTGTCGCATTTTGGCAGGTCTCGGCTACCGATAGCTGTTCCAAAGCAATCCGACAATCATAAAGATCTGCTGCATCTGCGATCGACAGCGTAGCGACGCGCAATCCGTGATGCGGATCTGCCGTAACTAAATTTTCACGTTGCAGTTCGCACAAAGCCTCTCTCACCGGAGTCCGGCTGACGTTGAGCATATCTGCCAGTTGAGTTTCGATCAAGCGTTCTCCAGCCACTAATTCCCCCGACAGGATAGCAGTTCGGAGAGCTTGATAAGTCTGTTCGTGCAGAGATTGAGTGCGGCGAATCGCGCGAAATGAAAGACCCAAAGTCAGTTGTCCTTAAGTTTTAAATAGAGTTGGTTTGCTATTGTTAAAGATTGTTGATTCAGCCTCATATCTCAGGTTGTTATGTTATATCAATTCCGGCTGCGCCGGAATGATATAGAGGAGACGGCTTGGCCTTTGTCCCTACCCCAGATTGATTGTAGGGACAAAGGCCAAGCCGTCTCCTCATTTTGGCAGCTAATAATTCCGATGCAGCCGGAATTGATATTAAATGACTTTGGCTGACTCATTATTAATCATACAGCACATTAGAGGTTTGTCAACCATTCTCAATAACAGGCAGGATGCCTGTTCCACCATAAAATTTATTCCTTGTGGAACAGGCATCTTGCTTGTTCGCTCAGAAGCTGAACTGAGTGCGAAGATTGCCCACAAACACGGTGGGATTGCTATCAAAATTGTTGGCATTAAAGATAGCGTAGAATGCCGGGACGATCGCAATATTATTAGTAATCGGGTAATAATACGAACCCTCTACCTCGTACTGAGTACCTCCATTGCCGCCGCCCGAGAGCAAGAACCTGCGACCCGAGATATAATCGTGGGGAACCACAAATGAAAGTACACCCAGCGCGCCCTTTTTTCCCAGATCCGGAAATCCAATGCCAACTTGAAAAGATTGTACTTTAATGTCTCCGCCAGAGCGATCGCGATTTACCGGATTTACCTCAAGCTGGCCGTAGGAATACCGCCCGAACAAACCAAAATTCCGGCTCAACAACCAATCAAAATTAACCACAAAAGTATCAGCACCGGAGTCTCTAACTCTTCCCCCAAAACCGTCATCCGCATAACCGTAAGGCAGCGGTTCGCCCACAGCACCGCCAATAAATCCATTATAAGGTTTGAGGCTCGATCGCGCGTAAATCAGCCGCAGATTGAAAGAATTGCTGGGGGCGTATTCCAACTGCGCTGTCATTGTGTTGGAACTGTTAAACAAACCATCCCTGGGATTGCTAGCAGTATTAAATACAGCAGGATTCAAAAATTCTGTATTTTCAGCCATATAAGCAGCCGTCAACTTCAGCGGCTTGGCAACTTGCCAACTGACAACAGCACCAGAACCGCGATCGACTGCATTTAACAGTGTACTTCCGTTCGAGTTAAAACTCGTTGCCCCTTTCAGATAAAATGTGAAACGGTTGCCATCAAAATATCGATAATAATTCAATCGCGGCCCGATCGCAACTTGGACTTTATCTCCGACGGGAAACGTGTAGGACATCTCGCGAATTCCCACAGCATTAGCCGTTGGCGCACCAGTTTGATCTAAAAAAGGACTTCCCCACGAGTTGTAAAAGCCCGCCGAAACTAATTCGTTTGCAGGCGAGTTGCCGTTGCCGAAAACCAACTGAGTTACCAGGGAATCTTTGCCAGTAAACGAAGTGTTTAGCGTCAGGAAAGCATAGTAACTAAAAGTAGTTTCAGGCTGCCCGCGCTCAACGCGAGTCGGTCGATTGTTAGCATCGCGAGTTGGGGCAGCAAACGGGCTTCCGGGGGCGGTGCGGCTGCGTTCTGCGGTGATATCGCCAGTCGGAAATGCTGAGGTGAGGTTGAACCAAACCGTCGCATTGAGTTTTGTGGTAGTTGAGAATTGATTCGATTCTAAATTCGCCGTGCGAGCTTCTAATACATCGATTCTACCGCGCAGCATTGCTAGTTCTGCGGCAAATTCTTCTTGTAGTCTCTGGAGTTTCTGTAAATCCTCTTTTTTAACTAAATTCGAGGTTCCTGCTGTTATCAACTCAGCAACTTTATCGAGGCACGCATTCAAACCGGCGGCGAATTCGTAGCGAGTCATGGCTCGATTTGGGCGATAAGTGCCGTCGGGATATCCAGCTATGCAGCCGTAGCGTTCTACTAATGATTGCAGCGCGCCAAATGCCCAATCTGTGGGTTTAACGTCGCTGAGTTGGGAAACTGATGTGACTTGTTCCATCTCCGGCGAGGCGGAAGGATTGGTTGCTTCTAAGCTGTCTGCTTGGATTTGGGTGATGTTTGTCGGCGCTGGTTTTTCTGGGGTTTGAATTGATTCTGATAAGACGTTTGATTCGCTGGATTCTTGAGTTGCTGTATCTGTCGGTTGCAGATTATTTGGTTGGGAAGTTGCGGCGACTTCCGATTCTTTGTTTGTTGTTGGTTTCGCTGAAATATCGGCAGTTAGTTCTAGGGTTTGTGCAGGCTTTGTTTTTGTGGAATTTGGCTCTAGCGCAACTGGCCATCTAGCGGATTTTTCGGATGTTATATTTGTCTGGTTGACATCGTTGGTTTGAGAAATCTCTGCTATTTTTTCGCTGTTTGTTGTGAGGGAAATACTCTCGGCTTTTTCTGGCTTTTGTGGTTTGGCATCAGCGATTGTTTCTGGCGTTGATGCGGGATTTGCCGCTGTTTCAATTTGGGCGATCCTCTTCGAGGGCTTCGCTAACGCACTTTGTGACTGGGCGGCATCAACCAGCGGTAAGTCGCCTGGCGAGGCTATTATTTCTTGAGTTTTATTATAGGAAACTTCCGCAGCAGAGCTTGCCGGAGAATGCAGCAGGCTAATACAAAATAGTGAGGGTGTTGCTGTCACTAGGATTTGGAAATATAAAAATTTAGACATGAGCCTCACTTGGATTCAATACTGTACCAAAAGTAGCATTTTAGTGCCACTGTTTGCGCTGTGGTTTGGCATTGGTACAGTGCCAGCAATTCTGACGGCATTTTTGCGGGCATTTTCCCGCAGTTAACGTAGTGAGGACTTCAATCCTCTTTCCCAATAGCCGACTCAAGGCGAAACCGCGCAATCTCATAGATTTCTGTTAAAGCCTGCTGCATTTCAGTTTCTGGGGAATTGTTGAGGCGGCGCTCAAATGCTTCAAGAATGCTGGTTTTTGTCTGGTTTTTCACCGCCACAATGAAGGGAAAACCGAACTTTTCGCGGTACGATCGGTTGAGGGATTGCAAGCGATCGAACTCTGCGACAGATAGCCGATCCAAACCTGCGCCGGCTTGTTCGTTAACCGATGCTACAGCCATTTTTGCTTTGCTTCCCAAGTCCGGGTGTGCTTGAATTAATGCTAATTTTTCTTCCCCAGTCATGGAATTGACGACTGTTACCATTTTAGCGCGCAAGTCGGCTGTGGAGGCAAAAGGGCGATCGTCCCAAGTGCAACGGGCGACTGTGGGAGTGCGTTCAAAAATCGCGCCCAAGGCTTCTGTAAATGTCTCCTGGCTCATTTCGTTGAGTTCAATGAGAGAGTATTGCATTGCTAATTAAATTAATTAATACCATTTCTAAAAAATATTGCTACCAAAGAAGTTGGTCAGGTGCGTCGCTGTGAGATTGTCGATCTTTTTTAGGGATTCAACTGTCAACTGTCAACTGTCAACTGTCAACTGTCAACTGTCAACTGTCAACTGTCAACTGTCAACTGTCAACTGTCAACTGTCAACTGTCAACTGACTTTAGTTTGTTCGACTTCGCCGTGGGCTTTTAGAAGTGCAGCAATTTTGTGGCGGATGATGATTCCCGGCTTATCTGTCAGCATATGTTGCTCTTGGGCGATGTCGAGCGGTACGTCCCAATCTGTTGTTTCTAAAATCCGCTTGTCTTCTAAAGTAACAGCGCGATCGAAGGCAATAATATCGCTGGTTTTTGCCTCATTTTCGGTATCGTTCCGGAGGCAAAACTGCACCATTTGAGAAGTCGCATCGTCAATCGGAGTCATGGTATTGACGATGATGTGAACGAGTCCGTTTGGGTAAGCAATCCGCAGCTTGACGGTAAACGGTAGAAACCAAATTCCGTCTATTGTCCGCACGGTTTCAGCTTGCTCTATGTTTAAGTTTTGCTGTTGTTCGGCGGGATTAGCGACACCCAAAACACTTCGGTAATGCAGTTCCCATTCTGTTTCTGTAAACTCCATCACATCGGGCGTGAGATGCTCTTCGCTGCCGAAAGTTGCGGTATGTACAAAAGTAGGATGAGCCATATCTAATTCGTTTTCCATCACCCGCAATCCCGCACAATTCCAAGGTTCGTAAAATTCGTGAATTTGGCGGTAGTTGGGGTCTGCTGCTTCGGGAATATTGGGAATCTCGGCGATTGGTTCGTCCAAACAAACCCAAACGTATCCGTAGCGATCGCAAGCCTGATAAGATTTTACTTTGTAGTTGCCAGAAATCGAGCCGTTTGGCTGTTGTGGAACGCTGACACAAGTTCCTGACGAGTTGAATGTCCAGCCGTGGTAAGCACAGGAAATGTTGCCGCTGACAACTTTTCCCAGGGAAAGTTTAGCAGTGCGGTGACAGCAGCGGTCTTCTACTGCTGCGGGTTGGCCTTCAGAATCGAGCCAAAGTGCGATCGGCTGACCTAATAATACAAAAGGTTTTGGTTCGCCTGACAATTCGGCGACGGGAATAACGGGATACCAGAAGCGTTTGAAAACAGGTTGTTTTGTGACTAACATGGTTTTTTTAATTTTAAATTAATTATTTGACATCTCCCCTCTTTAGTTAAAGCATGGTGCGTCGCTCCAACAATTTTGGATATTTACAAATATATAGCCTTTCTCAGATAGATGAGGTACAGTTGACAAATTGGTAATTGGTAATTGGTAATAGCTTGAGAGGGTACCTCACTTTCTTGAGAACTGCTATGGGCGATGCACCCTACCGCGATAAACACTGCGCCCTCAACTGTCAACTGTCAACTGTCAACTGTCAACTGTCAACTGTCAACTGTCAACTGTCAACTGTCAACTGTTTAATCAACTACCGCGATAGGTGCTGTACGACCAAGGCGAAACTAACAGCGGTACGTGATAGTGTGAGCTTGGGTCGGCGATGCCGAACTGAATTGGAACGCTGTTTAAAAAAGGCGGATCGGGCAAATTTTCGGCGGACTGCGCGAAGTATTCGCCAACAGCAAAGACTAATTCATAAATTCCCGGTTTGAACTCGTTTTCTGATAGTAGCGGAGCAGCGGTGCGGCCGTCAGCATTAGTTGTTACAGTTTTTAGCAGGATTTTGGCGCCGGAGTTGGGGTCAATTGATTGCAGGGCGATCGACATATTTGCCGCCGGACAGCCGCGGGCTGTGTCGAGAACGTGAGTAGTAAGTTTGCCTGACATTATTGTAAGGTTAAATGCTAATTTTTGATTGATTTTCCCGCTAGAAGATTGTGCTAGTGTAGGGGCCCTGCCATGATGACTTTGGCGATCGCATCTGTGACATCACTTGGCTGTTCCTTAGCCAGTTGTTCGTACCAAAGTTGTGTCACCTGCGGATCTTTGCCGTGAATTTGTTCGGCACGCTGGCGCGCTTTTTCGACAACTGCATTCGCCCGCTGCTTGCGCTCAGTTTCGTAGCGTTTGAGCGCGTATTCTACGCCTAAATTCGTAGTCGAAAGGTAGTTGCTGAGTACGAGTCCATCTTCCATGGCTTGACAGCCTCCCTGGCCCAAATCCGGGCAGGTAGCGTGGGCGGAATCTCCCAGCAAAGCAACTCTACCGCGAACGTAGGAGTCGATCGGGCCTACGTCGTGAATTTCCGGGCGGGCGACTGTATTGGGATCTAATCTTTCTATCAACAATTGCACTGGTTCGGCCCAACCTGCAAAATGTTCTTTAAGTTCGGCTTTGTAATTGTCGGGATTGGCGGGAGTTCCTGTGGGTAACGGAACATCAAAGAAAAAGTAAAAGCGATCGCCCGCTACGGGCATTAATGAGGCGCGCTTGCAGTCACCGACATAAATCGCCCAAGTATTTGGCGGCGCTAGTGCTTCATCCGCCGCTACTAGCCCGTTCCAATTGATATAACCGCCGTATTTCGGCTGTACTTCGCAGCCCAATACATGGGTTCGCAAAATTGAGCGAACGCCGTCAGCAGCCACCAACAAATCGCCGCGCGCTTTGTCTCCGTTCTCAAAAATTGCAGTTACTCCGGTTGCGTCTTCTTCCACGGCAATACATTTGCGATCGAGCTTGACTTCTTCCTTAAAAGCTGCTAATAACATTTGTTGTAAGTCACGGCGCGCCACCGGATAAGGACGCTGACCGACTTGTTGAATTAGCGGCATTAAATCGATGTCATTTAGCAGTTGACCGATTTTGGTGCGGTATTCCATGCGCTCCATTTTTCCGCCAATTTGCGCCATATTTGCGCCTAAACCAAGGCGGTTGAGAACTTTGACGCCGTTCGACCACATGGAGATACCAGCGCCTGCTGGACGCAGTTCTTTTACGCGATCGTAAATTGCAACTTCATAACCTGCTTGTTGGAGGGCGATACCGGCAGTTAAGCCACCAATTCCGGCACCGATAATGACAACTTTTAAGTCGTGCATTCTGTGTTTCTCCTGCTGAGTGACATCCTAATACTATTTTAGATTTTAGATTTTAGATTTTAGATTTTAGATTTTAGTATCAAGAATTACATCTTAAGTCGGTGAGTCAGATTTAATTTACTCGATTATCATCAAACAAACCCAACTGACGCACCCTACATAATTAATTGGGAATTAGCCTAAAAACTTGGTTAATTCACCGAGATTTTGCCCGATCGCATTTGTCCCGCGAATGTGAGATAGCGGAGAACCTCCATACAAAAAACTATCCAAGCTGACTTGATAATTTTGCTGCACGGCCAAATCCAGCCACAAATTCTTAAATCCCGCTCCCGTTTTGTAGTCGGGAATGTTATGCTGGTAGTAGGGAAAACTGTCAAGGCAAGTATTAAAAAAGTTCTTGCGGCCGCAATGCTTTAAATACTGATATCGCGGTTTGAATTCAGTTTTATTTTGCAATACTGTATGAATCGTATCCGCTAAGGATTCCGCGTCAAATTTGGAATAAAGACCCGCACCTTCCGGGAAAACGGGCGAGTTTCCTCGGGCGTATTGGTTGAATTCTTCAAAACAAATTACTGGTACGTTGCAACTCATGGCTTCGGTAATTCCCCGGTTTTTGCCTTCGAGAAGGGAACCCAGGACGAATGCTTGTGCCCGCGAATAATAGTTAGGGATTTCTTGATAGTAGTCAACTCGCGGCAGTAAGTTGATGTAGTCGGAGGTATTTCCTAAAATTGTTTCAACTTCGTGCAATTCTTTTAAGGCGTTCTCGTCGAGAGTTTTCAAGTTATTAACATCAAAGTCGTGACCGCTGACAACTGTTAATTTTATGAGTTTTTGCGGATACTTTTGCCGATAAATTTTTAAGGCTTTGGCAATCATCGGCAAGTTCTTTTCTTCGGAAAATCGGGCGACGGCGAGGAGGTCGATGTCTTTGGCGGGGACGTTGCGAGGGGAAATTAAGTATTCGTTGATGAAGTCGGTGTCTTGCAGTGGTATGATTGGTTTGTTGGCGCGATCGGGATATGTTTCGCGAAACCACTTGGCTCGCTGCGGGTTTTTGTATAAACTGGAGTAGGCGTCGGCTACGGGTGCCCAGGAGTAGGAGGTTCCGGGGGAATAGGTGAAGGAATGAAATACTGAGGAAAGTTGGGGAAATAGTTTGTTTATCAGTTCGACTCCTTCGCTGAAGTAAATCCCTTTGATGAATTTTCCTTCGTAAAACAGCGGGGGAAGCAAGACGTAGAAACTGACTGTATCGAAGCGGTGGGGTTGGTCTTCAAATATCTCCCAGCTAAAGGCGTCTAAGTCTGCATAGATTTCGGCGATTGGTTTGTTGATGTGGGGGTTGCGTAAATAGGGTTTTTGGCGATCGTAGTTTCCGCGTACCATAGAATTTATTAGTGTGATTATTTAGCTTTTTTTATTTAACCGCAGAGGGCGCAGAGGGCGCAGAGAAGGAGAAGAGAGAGTTATTCACAAGTCTTCTAAAGGTTGTTCTGGTGATTCGTTGTCGCCAATTGTGAGGGCTAGTTGGTAGATTTGGCGGCGGGGGAGGGATGTTTGTTGCGCGAGTTGGCGGCTGGCTTGGGAACGACTTACACCTTCTGCAATTAATGTTTGCAATTCGGCTTTGATGGCGTCTTCTGAGAAAATTGGTGCGTTTGTTTGGATACCGGCAATCACTAGGGTGAATTCTCCTTGGGGTTCGCGTGTGGTGTAAAGTTCGATCGCACTTTCCATACTACCGCGCCAAAATTCTTCGTGCATTTTAGTCAACTCCCGCGCCAGTACAATCTGTCTGTCGCTTCCCAAGGTGTTTGCTAAATCTTGTAAAGTTTGCCGCAATCGGTGCGGAGATTCGTATAAGATAATAGTGCGCGATTCTATTTGCAAACTTTCTAAACTCCGCTGGCGTTCTTGACCTTTGGTGGGTAAAAATCCTTCAAACACAAATCTGTCTGTAGGTAATCCCGATGCACTTATCCCAACTATACAAGCGCTCGGGCCGGGAATCGGAATAATGTTAATATTAGCATCGGCGCAGGCTTTGACTAACTCGTATCCAGGGTCAGAAATTCCGGGCATTCCGGCGTCGGTGACGAGGGCGATACTTTTTCCTAACAGCAGTTTATCGATTAATTCCGGGAGTCGCTGGTGTTGGTTATGTTCGTGATAGCTGATTTGGGGCGTTTTTATTTGAAAGTGGTGTAAAAGTTTGCCCGTGTGGCGCGTGTCTTCGGCGGCGATGAAGTCTGCTGTTTGCAAAATTCGGATGGCGCGATATGTCATATCTTCGAGATTGCCGATCGGCGTTCCGACAATGTACAGTGTTCCTGTATTGGGATTTGGCTGCATTTTGATGTTTTTTATTTTTAACCGCAGATATAACACGGGCGGGACGCCCATGCCACAGATTTAAGAACCAATATCACAAGAAAAAATATCAGACAGATTATGAAGACTGGATTGTTTTTGGGATTGGCGACTTTGGATTTAATTTATTTAGCCTCCAAGCCTCCGGGGGAAAATCAGAAAGTTGTTGCTGTTGATTCTACCATTGCTGCGGGCGGGCCGGCGACAAATGCTGCGGTGGCTTTTAGCGGTTTGGGGAATGCGGCGGTGTTGGCGGGAGTTTTCGGTACTCACGCGATCGCCCAATTAATCCGTGCAGACTTAGCAGAGTACAATGTCAGGATAATGGATTTGCAGCCAGGGCGATCGCACTCTCCGCCAGTCTCTTCGATTATCGTAACTCAAGCAACGGGCGATCGGGCAGTAATCTCAGTGAATGCTACTAAATCCCAGGTTGACAGCCAAGCAATTAACCGAGATATTTTAACATCAGTTAATATCATACTGTTTGACGGACATCAAATCCCAGCCAGCCAAGAAATTGCTCAACTCGCCCAATCAAAAAACATTCCAATCGTCCTCGATGGCGGCAGTTGGAAATCCGGATTAGAAAAAATATTGCCCTTCGTTGAATGGGCTGTGTGTTCGGATAACTTTCATCCACCAGACTGTCACAATTCCCAACAAGTCTTTGCTTATCTCTCAGCAGCCGGAATTCCCCACCTTGCCATCACTCGCGGCGAAAAACCGATTCAATACTTCAGCAATGACAGTTTCGGTAGTTTAGAAGTGCCTCAAATTCAAGCCGCCGACACTTTAGGCGCTGGCGACATCTTTCACGGCGCTTTCTGTCACTACATTTTACAAGAAAACTTTACAAACGCCCTAACCGCCGCAGCTAAGATAGCTTCCGATTCCTGCAAATTTTTCGGAACCCGCGACTGGATCAAAAACATTCAACTTTAATTTTAAATTACTAAAAAAATCCGGACAAAAGCGATCGCACCCCGAAAACTCAAACAGCCAACACTCGTTAAGCTAAAATAGTTATAGCAACCCTCTCTCTCTTTATTAGCACCCGTGGAACAGGCGTCTCGCCTGTTTATTCTCGCAGTTCATAAAAAAACTCATTCACAAATCCAACCAGATTGCTATATTAGTTAAGCAACTTCAAGCAAAACAAAACCACCCCAAAACAAAACACTCCAATCATGCCTGACACCCAACCCCTAACCATCACACTTCCCCCCTTACGGATTACCCTCACAGAACAACAACAGGTTAATCTAGAATGGCTGACACAAAACTTGCCCAATCTACTCGCAGCAGCGCCAAGCAAGCCAGAAGTCCCCGACAACCTGAAACAGTGGGTGGCGGCTAACAAACTATTAAATTTACCAGATGCAGACATCATTCAAGGCCTAATAAATACAGGCGTTGATGCCGAAACAGCAACCGCAGAAGTTACCAAAATATCCTCTCATCCGTACTTCCAAGCAGGCAGCCATTACGTACAGTTATTGCAGAAACTGGAATCGCAACTAACCATCAACAATCAATTAGCAGCCCTCTCTTCCAAGTTTGGCACAATCGAACGGAAAAGCAGTCTTTCTAGAGAGTATTTTCTCGAAAATTACTACGCAAAAAACACTCCGGTAATTATTACCAACATCATGCACAACTGGAAAGCCTTACAGTTGTGGACGCCAGAGTATTTGCAGGAAAAATACGGCGATGCAGAGGTGGAAATTCAAGCCAACCGCAATTCCGATCCGGATTACGAAATTAAGATACACAACCACAAAAAAACCGTTCAGTTCCGCGAATATATAGATATGGTCGTCAACGGCGGCCCTAGCAACGACTGCTACATGGTTGCTAACAACCAAACTCTGGAAAGAGAAGAATTTAAACCGCTATTCAACGACTTTGAAATTTTCCCAGAATATCTGACTCCCGACGATACCAAAGGCAGAATTTTCTTTTGGTTTGGCCCGAAAGGTACAATTACACCGCTACACCACGACCCGGTTAACTTAGTTTTAGCACAGGTATCGGGACGCAAATTAATTAAGTTGATTTGTCCGCAGCAAACACCTCTACTTTACAATCATGTCGGAGTTTTCAGCAAGGTTGACGGCGAAAATCCTGACTACGAAAAGTATCCGCTTTACAGAGAGGCGAAAATCATTGAGGTGATTTTGGAACCGGGAGAAGTTATTTTTATTCCTGTGGGTTGGTGGCATCACGTAAAATCCCTGGATGTGAGTATTTCGGTTTCGTTTACTAATTTTGTGTTTCCCAATTATTACGAATGGAAATATCCTCATATTAATTGGTAGTCGGTTGGGGCTCGCTTCACAAAAACCATTCCAAAATTCTGTAGATACTGTCTTGACAAGTCAAGAGGGGCGATTGCATAATTGATGTCGAAAGGCTTTTGGGACTTGAAAACCCCAAAAGCTAAATGCACCAACTAAAGTCTTCTCTTCATCCCTTGGGCTTGCCTTGACAACTAGAATAACTTCTAGCCCTACTTATTCAGCCGATACCATTGTCCTCCATTCAAATCTCTATTCTCTCTCTGTGTCCTCTGTGTTCTCTGCGGTTAAATTATTCCCATACAACTCGAAACGATAATATTACTTTTACTAAAGAAGGACTAAAGTCCTCACTACGAACCTAGGATAATAGTTTTAATGCCGATATTGACCTATATATATGGCGGCACGGATTTCCATTATTTAATGATATGTCAAGTTGCAAAAAAAAGCAAGAGGCGAACTAAAAAAAAAGTTGCCCCAGCTTTAATAAAAAACTACCTTTGATTCCAAGCCGCCGCCGCATCAGTGACAGCTTCCTCTACTGGTTTTTCACCTAACATTGCCGCTTGCAAATTGTCATAACCTGCATTCAGATCTCTATTCTCTCCCTCTGTGTCCTCTGTGTTCTCTGTGGTTAAATTATTCCCATACAACTCGAAACGATAATATTAGTTTTCATAAAATAGTAGGGTGCATCAGCCACTTCTGATTCCCCACCTGAAAATTAGGGCCCTCGCTGACGAACGCTACAATATTGCTGAATCGAGAAAAACGATCGCACTTGTCAACGCACAACCGTCTCAAAAATGGGGGTTAGCGCTACAAAATCGTCAAATAGGTTTCAGTCGGACTGATGGGTAAAGGTTTCAAGATTTGATTTTGCAAGTCTATTTCCAATCCCAATGATTCTAAAGGTATGACACCCAAAAGTGCATCATTACCTCCCGGTAACTCCAAGCACTCGAAAGTGCCTTCCCGGTCAAACATTGATATTTTAGCATCTTGAAAAATGCGGGCTTTGCCAATACCCATTGCTGTTGCTACGTCTACTTCTTTGAGGAGTTTTAGTCCCAGTTTGGCGATCGCCTCTTTTGGCAGACACAAGGTAGTAGCCCCTGTGTCCACCAATACGTTTTTGAGGACGATCGACCGAATTTGGTCTTCTAGAATCGTCCCATCTTCTGCCCGAATTTGGTCGGCTCGATTAATGATTGTCAGAGTGGCAAAAACTTTTCCCATTGGATTGCTGTTTTTAATTTGCATAGTTGCCTCCTGCGGTAGCGTCGGAGTTATTACCTAGTTTAATTATAACTTATATGCAGGAGCGATCGCACGGGTTTCTCGTGAGCAATCTATATCAAATCCGATACCATCGTCTTGCATTCAGATCTCTATTCTCTCTCTCTGTGTCCTCTGTGTTCTCTGCGGTTAAATCACCTGACCATACAACCGGAAACGATAATATTAGTTGTACTAAAGAAGGACTAAAGTCCTCACTACGAACCTAGGATGATAATTTTAATGCTGATATTGACTTATATATATGGCGACACGGATTTCCATTATTTAATGATATGTCAAGTTGCAAAAAAAAGCAAGGGGCGAACTAAAAAAAAAGTTGCCCCAGCTTTAATAAAAAACTACCTTTGATTCCAAGCCGTCGCCGCATCAGTGACAGCTTGCTCTACTGGTTTTTCGCCTAACATTGCCGCTTGCAAATTGTCATAAATTGCCTTTTGCAACTTCTTAACATCCTTGAGAGGCGGAATCAACAACTCGGCTTTGTCCAACCCAGAAGCGCTGATAATCCTAGCTCGATCGCTCGAAGCAGCATCGGCAGGAACGCTCTTAAAATAACCGTCCTGCAAAGTCTCAATCGTGGAAGGCAAAACATTAGCAGCCTTCGCAAAAGCTAACTGATTTTGAGAATTAGTTACGTACAAAGCAAACTTGACAGCATCATCAGGCCGCTTGCTATCGCGAGGGATAACTAAATTCATTACTGCCACAGTTTTCTTGCCAGTTTCTCCGGTAATTTGAGGCGCAGCAGTTGAAACAGCACCAATACTCGGAGCATTCTCGGCGATCGCCTTTAAAAACTGAGGCCCGGAACCCAACAAAGCAGTTTCTCCAGCTTGATAAAGCTCGATCGCCCTGCGGTGTCCCTGCACCAAAACATCCTGCGGTAACAGCCCGCCCTTGTACAAATCAACCCAATACTGAAAAACAGCTTTGCCCTTAGCTGTATTAAAAGCAGCCTTACCTTGAGCGTCCACCAAAGGCACACCCATCTGCACGAAAGATTGCAACACTTCCGCCGAATCCTCCGGTACAAAAGTCGCAAAAAAAGCAAACTTACCAGTTTTCTCTTTTACCTGTTTTGCAACAGTTGCCAACTCGGCATAGGTAGCCGGAGGCTTGGTAATTCCAGCTTTTTTAAACAAATCCGTATTGTAAATAGTTACCGGAGTTGTAAGATACCAAGGAATGCCAAAAGTCTTGCCCTCAAGTACACTAGCTTTCCAGATATTTGGCAGATAGCTCGATCGCACTTGCTGCGAAATCCGAGAGTCCAAATCCAGCCAAGCATTGCGCCCCGCCAACAGCGAAGCAAAATCAGGATTCAGGTTCACCACATCCGGCGCAGTTTTCGCCGACACAGCCCCCAAAATCTTGCTTTCCATCGCCGACCAAGGCACGTCCACCCAGCGCACCTTCACTCCGGGATTTTCCGCTTCAAAACCGGCGATCGTCTTGTTGAAATAATCAGTAAACTGAGGTTGCAGTTGCATAGTCCAAAACTCGATCGCGTCCGCATTCTTGGCCTGGGAATTAACAGCCGGCTTGCTGCAACTTACTACCGCAGCCAGCAGCAGCCCCACCAGCCCAAACACAGCGAACAGTTGCCAAGATTTACGTTTCATAGAAATAAATTTTGAGATTCAAGGTTAGCTAAGGAGAAAACAAGCATCGCCCTCCCAAAGCCCTCCTGGGCTCAAGCGCCAGAGTTTTGTGTGCGGGCCCGGGAGGGAGAGAGTCGGTTTTGCTGCATAACCGGCAGGTTTTCGGTCGATCGAGTTTAAATTTGTTGACATTCGCAACAGAATAGCTATTGTCAAGTAAATTGGATAGCATAAAATCGAAACTGGCGATCGCGCCACAAAGACTGTGCAGCGCAGAATCAGGCGGGATACCGAGATCGCAGCGATCGCAGTATCGGCGGGAGTTGGAAACCAATCTTCCAACAGCCAACGGCCCAATCAGGCTGGCAAGCGTACAACATAAAAAAATACCAATTACCGACGACCCAATCCTATGGTTAACTTTTTCAAAGGTCTACTTTCCCCACGCCAGCCTGGAATCGGGATCGAAATAGCCCCAGATCGCATCAACATCATTCAGATCGAAAAGAAAGCTCAGGCATTAAAATTGGGTCTCCTAGCCTCAATGGAAGTACCAGAAGACATCATACAAGAAGGGCAAATAGTCGATCCGCCGGGAATGGCAGAACTAATACGCACCCTGATGGCTGAAAACAAAATCAAAGCCAAGAAAGTAGCCACCGCCATTCCCGGCCGCGAAGCCGTGATCAGGCTAATTCCAGTTCCCGCAGAGCTCAACGAAGAAGAACTCCGGGATTACATGAACGCAGAAGCAGGGCTGTACTTGCCGTTTCCCAGAGAAGACGCCGACGTAGACTATCAAAAAATAGGCCTATTTGTAGATGACGACGGCGTAGAAAAAGTGCAAGTCGTATTAGTTGCAACCCGCAGAGAAGTTACCGATACATACATCGAAACCTTCAAAGAAGCCGGACTGGATATAGACGTGTTAGAAGTAACCAGCTTTGCTCTGATCCGCACCCTCAAAGACCAACTGCAACAATTTTCCTCCCAAGAAGCAGCAGTCCTCACCGACATAGAATTTGACAGTACCGAGTTAGCTATAGTAGTGGACGGCATACCGCAATTTAACCGTACCATCCCGATCGGCACCTACCAAATCCAGACCGCCCTCAACCAAGCCATGAACCTGCCTCCCACCAGAGACACCAGCGAACTGCAAGGCATGACCCTACCAGTCACAGACACAATGGGCGCATCGGGAGACACCAATCCCGGCACCAATGCGATGATTAAAGTATTGGGAGAACTAGCAGACGAACTGCGCCGTTCAGTAGACTTTTACCTCAACCAGAGCGAAGAACTCGAAGTAGCGCAACTGTTGCTAGCAGGGCCAGGAGCTGCGATCGGCAAACTTGACGAATTTTTCATGCAAAGATTAAGCTTGCCGGCATCTCAAGTAGACCCAATCGAAACCCTAGGACTCGAAATCAGCGAAGAAATTAGCCCAGAACAGCGAGCAGGCTTAGGAGTAGCCTTAGGTTTAGGACTCAGGGAGGTAATGTGACCTAAGAGTTTTAGATAATAGAAAAACAGATTTGAGAATTTTAGGAAAAAGCTTCTTCCGCAAAAAGAAGCCCCCTGATACAGAAGGTAGAATATTGGAGGTAAAAGGTAAAAGGTAAAAGGTAGAATATCGGAGGTAGAAGCAACCACTTCCTTCAGTAGAAGGCAGAAAGTTGTTTCTTTCTTCCCTAAATAAATCCTTCACTTATACCGGCAATCTGGCGCTCTGTCTAAAATCTAAAATTTCAAATTAAAATCTATAGCAACAGCCAAGACGGTTGGGACGTTCTTAATTGCTCAAACCATGCGGCAGATTGCACCTTCCACAGGATTTCCTCCTTCTTCCTTCTTCCTTCTTTTTACCTTGAGCCAAGCCTTTCATGCCTTCTTCCTTCTTCCTTCTTCCTTCTTCCTTCTTCCTTCTTCCTTCTTCCTTCTGCTATAAAATCCAGTGAAGCCATGTACAGCCTAGATATTAATTTTCTCAACGATCGCCCCGACTACAAACCAGTCACAGCAGCCAAAAGCTCAGCTAGAAGAAGTTCCGGGGGAGCCAAAGACCAACTGCCCCTAATTGGGGCGGGGCTGTTTGCCTTGGGTCTCAATGCCGCCGTCATGGGCGCCTGGTGGTGGGCGACCAGCCAAAATAGCAGCTTGGCTACAGAACAAGCAAACATCGAACAAGAACTGGCAAGGTTAAGCACTCAAGCCAACGCCATCAAAGCCATCAACGCCGAAACCGACAAAGTTACCGCCGAATACAAAGCATTAGCCGGAGTATTCGACCAAATTAAACCTTGGTCGGCGATGCTGCAAGACCTGAGTGCCCGCACTCCCGCCGGACTGCAAATTGCCAAAATCGAGCAAATCGACCCCAGTCCCGCCCCCGTTGCAGCAGCACCCCCTCCCCCCGCGGCAACTCCCGCCGCATCCCCCGGCGCGAGTCCATCCCCCGGCGCGAGTCCATCCCCAGCCAGCCCCACCCCGGTGGCTGCTCCTATCCCAGTCGCCCCGCCACAGGCGGCAAAAGTACAAATTTCAGGGATAGCCAGTACCTTTGCTCAAGTTAACGACTTTATGCTTCTAGTCCAGCGCTCTCCTTTCTTCCTCAACACCGATACCAAACTGGTAGCGGCCACATTAAAAAGCAACCCCACGCAATTACAAGTGCGGAACCCAAACGCAGCAGCAGCAGAACTTCCCAAACTGCGGCCGGTGGTGGAATATAAAATTGAAACAACGCTCAGCCCGACTGGCGCCTCCGAGTTGCTCCCCGAGCTGCGGAGCAAGCAAGCAGACGGGCTAGCAATACGGATAGAAACACTTCAAGAAAAAGGAGTGCTAGAACCAGAAAAAACAGAGGTGAAAAAACCATGACAGCAGAGTTTATTCCCAGCGGGGCACAAGCAGAAGAAGCAGGGACTCAGGAAATATTTGGCATTAAGCTGACACCCCAAGTCCAAGCAATAGGCATCGCGGTTCTCGGCCTCGGAATAGCCGGCTACGTCGGCTCCCAGTTCGTACTCCCGGAATTCCAAAAAAGCGACGAAATTAAACAAAAAATTGCCGCCAGCAAGAAAACGCAAGTCGAATTGCAAACTCTAATTCTCAAAAAGTCAGAAGCACAAGCAAAGCAAGAAGAAGCCAAACAGCGCCGGGCCAACGTGACGGCAATGTTTGCTAGCGACGCAGGATCTAACACGCTGCTGCTTGACATGAACCAACTGGTTAATCGCATCAACGCCGGCGTGCAAGGGGACGACCTCAAGGCTAAAATTACCAAATTTGAGCCGGATGTCCCGCCAGCAGGAGCACCAGCACCCGTGCCGGGAGCTCCCGACCCTGATATTCTCAGCGATACGTCCTTCGGGCCGTCCCTGGCTGGCAAGCTCAGACGCAAAAAATATAAGGTAGAGTTTGAAGGCAGTTTCGCTCAAACCCGCAATTTCATGCGTAACTTGGAGTTGATGCAGTCGCTGTTGGTAGTGAGGAATTTGAAATCTGAATTGCTAACATCAACTCAGTCTATGCAAATAGATTTTTTGAAGGGAAGAATAGTCCCTGTGGAGCAGCCACAAACTAAAATTAAAACGGCTTTTGACTTGCACGCGCTGCTGCCGTTAAAGCAAGAAGAAAAACTGCCAACTCCGGCTCCAAGTCCTGCTGCTAAGTAGCCGTATTATTGCTGATATTAGCTCTTTTTTGAAAGTTGCTTTTTCAGCAGGAGGTAGAAGATAGAACGCCAAAATATGAATGCCGCGAACAAAAATATATGGCAATCTAAAATTAGGCTTTTTGCCGAATTCATTCTAACTTCTTCCTTCAAACACAGGCTCGAATCGAGAAGATATAGCCTTCGTTTCAGTAAGATGATGTGCCCATAGGGCTCCGTGGGCATCGGCCTTCCCAGGGCATGGGGCATTGGGCATTGGACATTAGTAGGCCCTCACCAATAACCAATAACTAATAACCCATGCCCCATGCCCCATGCCCCATGCCCCATGCCCCATGCCCCATGCCCCATGCCCCATGCCCCATGCCCCATGCCCCATGCCCATAAATAATAAAGTGTAGAGGAGAGAACGTGAAACAGCATCTACGGTTAAGTGGAGGACTCTTGAGCAGCGTTGCCGGAGTTATGCTCGCCCAAGCGCCAGTCTCGGCAGCGCCGACTAAAGTCACAGGAGTGCAAGTAAGTCAAGCTAATAATGGCGTAAATATTGTCCTAGCTACCGAAAAGGGCGATCGCCCGCAAGTTTTTGGCATCAACAGCGGCAATACCTACCAAGCCACGATTACCAACACCCAGCTCCGCCTGCGCCAAGGCAACAGCTTCCGGCAAGATAACCCAGCTCCGGGCATTTCCTCAGTAGAAATCACCCAGGTAGAAGCTAACAGCATCCGCGTTGTAGTGGCAGGAACCAACGGAATTCCCAACGGACAATTTGTGCCCGGACAAGGCCAAAGCATCGTCCTCACCGTTGCCGGACAGGGCGGGACAGCGCAGTCTGCCCCAGCAACACAGGCTGCATTGCCCTCGCTAAACCAAGCCCAAAATGTACCTCCGCCACCTCCAGGACTGCCGCTGAGCCCAACAACTTCCCGGCCGGCCCCCGTCCGCACGTCGCAAACCCCGGGCGTGATGCTGCAAAATCCCGAAGTTACTATTACTAGGAACGATCGCCCGCCCCTCCCCAGCGAAATACAATCTCAGAACAATCAAGCTCCGTCTTTCCAGCCGCGGGCTGTAGCGCCGCCCTTGGGAGATATCGCAGTTTCTAACATCGCGCCGGCTGGGGCAAGTATTGAACTGAGTTCGGGAGAACGCATCCCCCGTTTGGTGCTGCGCGATGCCCCAGTCCGCGACGTTTTAGCTCTGCTGGCCAGGGCTGCGGGATTGAACATTGCTTTTACAGGCGGCGGGGCCCCCGGCCAACCAGGCCAAGCCGCTCCGGCGGCCGCACCGGGAGCAGCAGGAGGCGCCGATGAAGGGCCGAAGATTTCTTTGGACATCGAAAATGAGTCGGTGCAAGATGTTTTCAACTACGTGCTGCGGATCAGCGGGCTGCAAGCCAACCGCGTCGGGCGCACGATTTTTGTCGGTTCTAATTTGCCTCTGGACTCGCGCAATATTATCGTTCGGACGCTGCGACTCAATCAAGTCAGATCTACCGATGCAGCTAACTTTTTGAGTGCTCAAGGTGCAGAAACTCAACTCCCCATTACTCGGGTGACTATTCAAACCGTGGGCCAGGGAAATACGGCGCGGGATGTGGAAATTCGGGAACCGGACATTAAGGCGATCGGCGCCAAGGATGGCAACGGGCCGCTCTTGCTGAGGGGACTGTCGGTGCTGGCGGATGCGAGGCTCAATTCCATCACTTTGGTGGGCGACCCCCGCAAAGTTGATGTTGCGGTAGCTTTCTTGACTCAGCTAGATTTGCGCCGCCGTCAAGTGGCTGTCAACGTCAAGGTGATCGATGTCAACTTGCTGGGAAACAACAGAAGTAGCAGCAGTTTCTCTTTCGGAATTAATAACAATTTCTTTGTCAATCAGGACGGAGTAGCAAGTCTCAATTTTGGTGGCTTGCGGCCGGCTACAGTCGGTGATGTCAACAATCCCAACAATCGATCGACTCCGCCGATCGTCCCCAACCCCATAGGAGCCGTGGAGCCTATCTACGATCAGAGGGGCAATTTAATCAACGTGCCTCTAACAGGGACTCCTACCTACGATCGGAATGGCAATTTAATCAACGTACCTAACAGTGGCGGGGTGTTCCTCCGCCCGACAGCAATTACTGGTAACCCCGGACGAGTTGGGGTTGAAACTTACGAGCCTGGCCCGGGTGGCAGTGCGACTTTCGCCCTGTTCCCGCTGTTGCAATATCCGAGGAGGTTCCTGTCGGCGTTGCAGGCAACTATTGAAACCCGGAATGCCAAAATCCTCACCGATCCAACTCTGGTGGTTCAAGAAGGAGAAACGGCGAATGTGAATATTACTGATGAGATAATTACTAACATCACTCAGCAAACGCAGACCACGGGAAATACAAGTACCACAACCACGACGGCAGTGAAAGATAAGGCCGGTTTGCAGTTGGGGGTGGCGATCGATCGGGTTGACGATAATGGCTTTGTTTCTTTGCGGGTGAACCCGATTATCAGGACACCGGGCTCCACTCGAGATCTGGCCACGGGCGCGAACACCAATCAGATAACGCTGCTGGGCGAGCGATCGTTGCAATCGGGGCTAATTCGCCTGCGGGACGGTCAAACTTTGATTGTTTCGGGGATTATCCGCGACGAAGAACGGATTACAGCAAACAAGATTCCGATTTTGGGAGATTTGCCGATTATCGGTTCGCTGTTCAGGAGCACCACTAAGGATAACCAGCGGGCAGAGTTGATTGTATTGCTGACTCCCCAGATTTTGGATGATAGCGATCGATCGAACTTTGGCTACCAAAACAACATCAGTCCCGACGCCCGCCAACTGTTGCAGCGCAGTCAGCCCGTCCAACCCAGACAGTAGGCATGGGGCATCGGGCATCGGGCATCGGGCAAAGAGGGCATCGGGATGAAGGAAGAGGTGTCAACTTAAGGTCAAAAGTCGTGCCGGTCTGCTGTCTGACGATTTGCCGAGTCTAGATCCCCCCTAACCCCCCTTAAGAAGGGGGGGACAAGAGCGTCGTCCAAGTCCCCCGACTATCCGGGAGAGAAGAGCGTCGTCCAAGTCCCCCGACTATCCGGGAGAGAAGAGCGTCGTCCAAGTCCCCCGACTATCCGGGGAGAGGGACAGGATTCTTCTCAAAGTCAACCCCTACTCCCCTTCTTAAGGGGGATTTAGGGGGATCGAGACTCGGCTATAAACGAGAGATACAAACGACTATCCGGGGAGAGGGACAGGATTCTTCTCAAAGTCAACCCCTACTCCCCTTCTTAAGGGGGATTTAGGGGGATCGGGCCTCGGCTATAAACGAGAGATAGAGATACAAAGGTTTTTAGGCGATTGGTGACACGAATGGGAAGAGAGAAGAGGTTCGAGGAAAAGAAATATTTCTTTTCCCCTTGACAATTCAGACTTTATTCCTTTTAATTCACCTTCTTTCTCTCAGAAGCAATCAGGAATCAGGAAAAAAAGTTTTGTTTAACCCTTGACAAATGACATTTTATTCCTGCTATTTTTACTTATTTTCAAATTTCAAATCCACGGAGGCAAGAAATCTTCTCTCCAAAGAGGTATTTTTTTACCTAAATTTAGGTATTAATTCTAAAAATTGTCCGAATCCATATAAATTAAAGGTTCCACCGATCCATAAGGGTCGGCAAGACTTTAGAATAATGCAGTGAAAATTAGATGCTGTCGGGTTTTCAGCAACTAAAAACAAAAATTCCTTTTCTGACCAATTACCCTAGGGTAATTAGTATTCAGCAGGAGTTCTTAATTGGGGAAGCGGGCTGGAGTAATAGGGGATAACCCAAACGCTCTCAACCCAAACTCCAATACAGTTACAACTCACAGCTAATAGTTGAACTCTGTTTAACGTATTTTGCAAATCCCAGAAGGAGTTCTGAATGAACAAAGGTGAATTGGTTGATGTAGTGGCCGAAAATGCTAGTGTCACGAAAAAACAGGCAGATGCCGTTTTGAGTGCAGCCTTGGAAGCAATCATGAAAGCTGTCTCCGACGGCGACAAGGTGACATTGGTCGGTTTTGGCTCGTTTGAGTCGCGGGAACGCAAGGCCCGGGAGGGTCGCAATCCCAAAACTGGCGACAAGATGGAAATCCCGGCAACTAAAGTTCCTGCATTTTCCGCAGGTAAGTTGTTTAAGGACAGAGTTGCACCGCCGAAAGAACCCAAAATTTAATTGGTGAACTGAGTCTTGATTAGACCTGTACACGGTGGGAATTTAGCTTGGGCAGCCGCATTGGCTGGCTGCCCTCCCTCTGCTATTCTCGATTTTTCTGCCAGTATCAGTCCTTTGGGCCCTCCTGAGTCTGCCCTGGCTGCGATTCAAGCTCATTTGAGCAGTCTCACGGCTTACCCAGACCCGGATTATGGAGAGCTCCGGACTGCTTTGGGTGAGGCATTGAATGTTGATCCGGATTGGATTTTGCCGGGGAATGGATCGGCGGAATTGTTGACTTGGGCGGCTTGGGATTTGTCGAAGCTGGAGGCGACTTATTTGGTGACTCCGGCTTTTGGCGATTACTGGCGAGCTCTTTCGGCTTTCGGCGCGCAGGTGCTCGATTGTCCTTTGGATCTCACATCTTGCACCATTGTCAAGAACGGGCAAGATGCCCATTCCACAAGGGATGAATTTTCTTGTGGAACAGGCATCTTGCCTGTTCCCAAACAAGTAATTGAGAATGGTGGAACATCTGGGTTGGATCTCAAATCGTTGGATGCTGGAACCGGAAACGGATTGGTAAGCGATGATTTATCGGTTTCTAACGGTTCCCTTGTCTCTCCTTCTTTCCCTCTCCCGGTTCCTCTTGCTCTCGGCGCCGATCGAGCTTTGTTGCTAAACAACCCTCACAATCCTACGGGTTTGCTCTTCGGTAGGGAGGCGATTCGGCCTTATTTGGAGCAGTTGGGTATGGTGGTGGTGGATGAGGCCTTTATGGACTTTCTACCGCCAGCAGAGCAGCAAAGTTCGATCGCTCTAGTTGAGGAATTTCCGAATTTGGTGATTTTACGATCGCTCACCAAATTCTATTCTCTGCCGGGACTGCGGATGGGATGTGCGATCGCCCATCCCGACATCCTGCGTCGCTGGCAGTTGCTGCGCGATCCTTGGCCTGTGAATGCCTTGGCTGCGGCGGCGGCTGCTGCTATGGTGCGAGATGCTGCTTTTGAGCGGCAAACTTGGGATTGGCTGCCTGGGGCTCGGCGAGAGCTGTTTGAGGGTTTGGCTGATTTACCCGGTTTGCGGCCAATGGCTGGGGCGGCTAATTTCTTGTTAGTTGAGTCGTCGGTGTCGGTGGCTGCAATTCAAAAAAGTCTGTTGCAACAACACCGGATTTTGATTCGGGATTGTTTGAGTTTTCCTGAGTTGGGCGATCGATTTTTCCGAGTCGCCGTGCGCGATCGGGTGGACAATCTGCGGCTGATTGCTGGACTTGCCGATGTGATTAGGAATGGCAATTTAATAACTTAATCGACTTGCTTGTTACCAGGCTCTGCCTCCTTTTACTTCCCAGAGTATAGGAGAGAGGACTGTAGGAGCTGTTTAAATTATTAAATTTTCGTTCCTTAGCTGTTAACTCGGAAATTCATCTCACGTCATAATCTTTGATTTTGGCGTGAAATGAATGCCAGAAGAGCGGGCGAATGGAATTCGCGCCTATACAGACAAAACCCGCCTCCGCGGGTTGAAGAGTGGGCCGTTGAAATTACGTTGTTTTC
>NZ_JAEQDE010000093.1:0-23542 GCF_020737865.1 Microcoleus sp. PH2017_35_SFW_U_B | reverse complement strand
ATTGCTATGATTAGACACACTACCAGTTGTGATGGTAGCCCACGATGCCGTTTTTCTTTGGCTTTGGCTTTGAGAATAGCTGCTTCTATTTCTGTTGATGGAACCGCTACCTCTATTGCTTTAAATATCTCGCTACTTTTTAGCTTGGGAGATTCTAATAATAATTTTTTGTACGGCACTATACTTGATTTACTTTTTTATACATCATACTTAGTGTACCACTTGTTCGACCTTAAGTAAACCGTATTGAATTATGAGCAATTATCATCAGACAAGATTTGTTCCATAGGCTCGGGAGCGGTGGAATCGGCTGTCAAACAAATAGATAGAAGGTTGAAAATTTCGGGAGCTCAATGGTTGAAAAAAATGTCATAACAAGATGCTAAAACTTCGTTGTGCTTACCTCAACGATCTCTTGGCTATTTGAGGCTTTTTCAAAACCGGGATGCTCCCAAGCATGACCGCAGTGAATATAAGATTATAACTAATAACTTATATGCGGTCATGCTTCGCCCTCTTCAAAAACCAGATGCACCCGAAAAAGCGACAATTTTACAGATCCGCACCTTACACATGAGACTAAAGTGTCTCACTCCGCGCAACAATTGTCGTGTAGCAAGAGTTTTTATAAATAATATTAGATAGAGTTGAGAATATAAGTATTGTTAGACTCAAGTATTCAACGGGATAGTTTGTATGGATAATCTCTCCGAGCTTCTCAAAAAAATCAAGAATAAACCTTCAGTCTATTTGGGCAAGGTGTCAATTAGTTGTCTTCAGGCTTTCTTGTCGGGATACAATGTGGCACAGTATCAGCTTGGCGTACCTCTAAAAGAAGAAAACGCTCTAGATGGCTTTCAAGAATGGATACAGAAAAAATTCAATATTGATTCATCTCAATCATGGGCGAATATAATTCTCTTTTTTTCTCAGGATGAGAAAGATGCTTTAAATAGTTTTTTTGAACTATTTGAAGAGTTTTGTCAAAGTAAGAAGGTTGTCGAATCGGGGAAGGTGCACCGACAAGCAACCTACAGAGATTTGAAATAAATTCATAACCGCAGACATCCGCGCTCATCCGCGTGCATCTGCGGTTAAAAATTCCCAAATCTAAGCCATCACCATGCCGCCATCGACATTAAAAACTTGCCCGGTAATATAAGCCGCCGCCGCATCCGCCGCCAAAAACTTCACCATCCCCGCAACTTCCTCAACTTCGCCGTATCTTCCCAGCGGAATGTACTTTAAAATCTCGTCAGATTTGACATCCTTTGTCATATCTGTGGTGATAAAACCCGGTGCAACTGCATTCACAGTAATCGCGCGACTTGCCAATTCTTTCGCCACAGTTTTAGTAAATCCAATGACTCCAGCTTTCGCCGCACTGTAATTAGCTTGTCCGGGATTTCCCATTTGGCCGGCAACCGAAGCAATATTAATAATTCGGCCGCTGCGCTGTTTCAACATGATTTTGCTGACAGCTTTTGTACACAAAAATACGCCGGTGAGATTCAAATCAATCACTGCTTGCCAATCTTCTAGCTTCATCCGCAGCAGCAAAGTATCGCGGGTGATGCCGGCATTGTTCACCAAAATGTCAATTCGTCCCCATTTTTCCATGACATTACTGATGAGTGCATCCACTTGGTCAGTTTTGGAGACATCTGCTGCAAGGGCCACAGCTTCTCCGCCCGCTGCAATAATTTCTGCTACCGCCTCATCAGCCGCAGCGCTTGAACTGGCATAGTTCACGGCGACTTTAGCGCCTTCTGCTGCGAATGCTAAAGCGCAAGCCCGCCCAATTCCCCGCGACGCACCGGTGACAACGGCAACTTGTCCCTGCAATCGCTGATATGTCTCTGGCAATAATTCCATAATTCTGTCCTCAAAATCTATGCTCACAGAATTCTGCCTTAAAATCGATCCAGAACCAAAAAAATTTATACTGACTTATTGAGTTCAGTTGTCACAATTCCCTACTCGTTAAGCCTTCGGGTATAATGGGCGTCCCTTTACCACATTTTTAAGATGGCAGTTCAAAAACAGTTCAACAGTTTTGAAGAGTTACTATCGAGCTCTGATTTGCCTGTACTGGTAGATTTTTATGCTACTTGGTGCGGGCCTTGTCAGATGATGGTGCCGATTTTGGAGCAGGTGAGCGGTCAGACGAAAGATAAGCTCATGGTTGTTAAGATTGATACGGATAAGTACGAGCAGTTGGCGTCGCAGTTTCACATTTATGCTTTGCCGACTTTGGTGCTGTTCAAAAATGGTGTTGAGGTCGATCGCATTGAGGGAGTATTGCAACCGGCGCAGTTGATCGATCGACTGCAACCTCATTTGTAACCACCGCCGATTATCTCACAGGCTTGGTGCGTCAGCCAATATCTGATACATTATCAACAAAATTGTCGTAGCTGACGCACCCTACCTATGAAAACTCCCAGTCACGCGATTATCAATCTAGCTATTCTGGGTAAACCGCAACAGCCGCAATTTAATCTGATTATTGCGATCGGCGGAATCTTACCCGATATCCCGATATTTTTATTTTACTTTTGGGCGAAGTACATTGCTCGCTTGCCGGAAGCTACAATTTGGTCAAAAGCATATTACGAGCCTGTTGTCCAGAATATTGTGGCTTTGTTTCATTCTATCCCCCTAGCTGCGATCGGCTGGGTAATTGCTTATTATTTTGGCTGGCAAAGCGTGCAAATTTTGTTTCTGAGCATGATTCTGCACTCTTTGGGAGATTTGCCAGTGCATAATGACGACGCTCACCGACACTTTTTCCCGTTCAGTAATTACCGTTTTATCAGCCCGCTTTCTTATTGGGATAGAAATCACTACGGCTCGATCGTTTCTTTTGTTGAAATGTTGCTAGTGTTGCTGTCATCCTATCATGTTTTTGGTTTGATTAACTCTTATGTTGGCAAGGGATTGTTGATTTTAGTTAATTGTTTTTATTTAATTGGATATGTGTTGTTTTACGTGCGGTCTATAATTAAAATTAGTTTTCTGTAGTGTGGAATTATATCCTGAAATTCAAAGGTTCTGCTGTACCTCATCAAGCGTGAGAAGCGCTAGAGATTTATAGTGCTATTTTATGAAGTCGATCTAATACAAACCGTTATTGCACTCGATCGAACGCGATATCAAATCCAGAAAGAGGCGATCTGGAATGTCTAGTTAGGGCTTGCTGAATAATCGATCGCAAACCAATACCAGGAGCGATCGATCTATTCTGATTCTTCGCGTTTGCGTTTTTCAATTTCTGCGATCGGCAACAATAAATTCTCCTCAATTTCTTCTCGCACACTACGGCTAACGTAGCAATCGCTATTGAGGCAATCTAGTAAAAAATTATTAGCATCATAGTATTCTTTAATCATTTCAATCTGCTGTTCGCTGAACTGCCAATCACAACCTAATCCACGATATTTAATCATTATTTTTCTTAGCTGCTCAGTCCAAGTCGATTGTACACTTGTCCAAATTTTCTGAAATTTTTGTTCGTTTTTTTTAGGATCTGGGAAATCAGGCAGATATTTTATAAGTGCTTCCATGTCATTTTTTAATGAATAGCTGAGCTGGTAGTGCTGAACTATATCATTTACAAGATCGGCGAGCGCATTTTTCGGTGAGAACCAACAGCAGTTACTAAAACTAAATAGTCGATATAATGCTACATCGAAGTCTAAACTAAAAATACCTTCCATTCCATCACGCGAAATTCTAAATTTATCCATTAAATCTATAGGTTCATCTTCATAAAAAATATGCAATCCGTAAACACATTCAAGACTAAAGTAAAAAACTCTGAGAGCAACAGGCTGATAAAAATCATCGTTGATTTTTAAAGATTTTAAATATACCCAATACAGAAAGTTTTGCAAGGCAATATCGACAGACATTATAGAATCGACTTTTCTCTTCATCAACAACAGAAATGTAGTTGATTCTGCAAGCATTTCAATAGTTAACAAAAAAACTTCACGCCAGCGAACTTCTGTCAAACGTTCTACTAATTTATTCAGTATTGGATCGTCTATTGATGAAAAATTGCATTGAGCAACAATATATTTTGCAGTAAAGTATTCATGGAACGTTAGGTGCGAGAAGGAATAGATGCTACGGGCGCGTTCCACAAATAAGCCATGCTGTGCCTCAATAGATTTTAGGACAACTTCACTGTCTAGATCGAGGGTTTGCTCATCAGTGCTAGCTCCGGGTAGGTTTTCAATGAATTCGCGGATTTGAAGCTCAATACCTTTTTGCTTGAAGAAGTAATTTCCAGCTTCAAAAGTACGATAGGCAATCTGGCTGAGTAAGTCTTCTTTGCGTTTCAGGGACAACTTTTTGTAGACTTCATCGCGATCGATATTGCGTTTGATGTCCCATTTTTTTAGCAACACATCTACCCCGTTTTGATAGAGTTCGGCACGGTTGGCGGGAAAATCACCAGAATCTTCAAACACTAAGCAAAGCAGAGTAAGCAGCAATGGATTGCTTGCCAGTTCGTAGATAGGTGAGTTTTCTATCAGTTTTTGGATAAAGCGATCTGCTTTGACTGCATCCTGTTTGCAGTGAAACCATTTTTTGGAGAAGTCGGCAATCTGAACATCATCAAAATCGGCAACTTCAACTTCTGTAAACTGTTGGAAAGTGTATTCGCGAGCAGCGATGCGGCAGGTGATAACAAAGGCATTGCGGGAGTAGTTATCGGCGAATTGCTGAATTTGGCGCAGGACTCGCTTAGCATCAGTTTCGCGCACTTCATCTAATCCATCCAGGAAGATTAGAGTGCGTCCGTTTTCTAAGATTTGTTGAGTGGGTGTTGGAGTTTGTAAGGATGAAAAATTTTTGATTTCTGCGGGAGACGAAATTAATGAATTAATGTATGATATCAAGTCTGGTTGTCCATCAGCTTCAGCAAAATCTTTGAGAGTGATGAAAATAGGAACGCGATGAACTTGGAGTACGCTGCCAATACATTGAATTGCCAAATGCTTGAGGAAAGTAGTTTTTCCTGCACCTGGTTTTCCAAGGATCATCAGTTTGTTGTGTTTTTCAATAGCTTTTAATCCCGGAACACGCTGCTCTTTAACAGATCCAAGGCTAAAGCGATCGAACTCTTGTGGTGAAACTTGTTGTGGTAGTTGAGAAAGCTGTAGTCGTTTGCGTCCAGTAATTTTTTCTAGAATGTTGACGTGGGTATAAATGTCGTTAAGTCCGATTGGTTGGTTCATGTCTAACACGCGCATCGTGCCACAACGTTCTTGAATGATTGGACGAATGCGCTGGCGCATCTCTTCCACCAACTCATCAATCCCACTTACATTGTTGCTGAAACATAAAGTTTCAGAAAAGTTTGATTTCTGATATTCATTCAGTAGGAAATCGTGCAGTTTTCGGAGTTTACCCGGTCCTTTACCACCTATGCTGAACTTTCTATACACTCCGTTCATCCGGGTTCCAAATGCGGATTCCGAGATAAACATAGTTTCTGCAATCTCTAAATTACTTTCCTTGCCACTAAAACGTGCAACGAAAGCTTCCTCTTGTTCAGGAGAGAGGTCATACTTCTTAGCTAGTTTGGCAAGAAACTCACGCGGGAATGACTGCATTGATTGAAATTAAAGCTTTACAGCTATTCTAGCCACTACTTTGCGATTCTTGGAGACAAGTCAGTCAAAGTCAGCCAAAGTCAGCCTAATGTTTGGATGAAATCTCTCAAATCCTCTTGGGACAGTGGGTTTATGCAATTCACAAGAGGTCTAAGCGATGTCTGGCAACAACAAAAAGAAATGGCTTAAGGTAATCGAGTTTGCTATGGTAGGCATTGCTACTTGGCTCAATCCCCATGCAGGATTTTTGCTCTTTCTGCTCCGGTTTTGCTTTCAAATCCTGGCAGCGTTACAGAAAGATGAGCAGAGTGAAACAGACACAAGCAAACTAACAAGCCTGCACTTGCGCGATCGCAAGTAATACTAAGGGGGAGCGATCGCGTGCAGGTCGCTTCCTCATATTTCACTTACATTAAAATAGAAAAAGACATTTCAGATCGATTCAAGCGATATCTCGATCTTTAACAATTTCCCAATTTCTAATTGTTAACTGCGCCGAATATTAAAACAGCACCAATCTTCGCGCTTCCACAGAGTAGCGACAATCCAACCGTGTTGTTCGAGAGTGTCTGCAATTGGTTTGGCTTGTTCGAGTAAAATGCCGCTGAGAACTGCCCAAGTTGTGGGCTTGCTAATGGCGGTGAACTGCGGGATTAAATCAATGATTACTTCGGCTAAAATATTGCACATCAAACCGTCGATCGGGCCGCCCGTCATTTCGATCAGCCGATCGATACTTCCGAGTTCTGCCACCAACTGCTGCGGGTTAACGCGGTTGAGTTGTCGGTTGCTGATGGTCGATCGCACTGCCAAAGGATCTGTATCCAGAGCATAAACCTTTGTGGCGCCCAGCAACACCGCGCCGATCGACAAAATACCCGATCCGCAGCCGATATCAGCAACTACACATTCTTTGTCGTCAAAACCGAGGCGCATTTCCAGCGACTCCAGACAGAGTTGAGTCGTAGCGTGAGCACCCGTACCGAAAGCAACACCGGGATCTAAACGCAAGATTACGCGATCGGTATCAGTCGGTGGGGGAAGCCAAGCCGGATTAATTAAAAAGCGATCGCCCACTTCTTGAGGCTGCCACTGCTGCTTCCAAGTGCTCCCCCAGTCTTCATCCTCTATCAAATCCCACTGCATCGCAGGTAAGGGCAAACCCGCACACAAAGCATCTTGCCGCAGCCACAAAGACAGGGCCGCCAAATCCAACAATCCCGCTTGTTCCTCGGGCAAATAAGCCGACATCAGGCAGGAATTGCTTTTAATCTGAGTGGCAGTTCCCCGACAGTTAAACCGTTCCAGGCGCCAAAAGATGATATCTTCCAGCGCCGGATCGCAAAGAATTCTAATTTCCCACCAGCTATGTGCCATGACTATTTTAGATTTTAGATTTTAGATTTTAGATTCGCCCGTCAGGAACTGGATACTGGGAACTGAAGAGTGAGAAATGACGATTGACTAATAGAAAAATTCCAACTTTTTTGCCAATTAACAATGACCAATCACTTATTACCAATTATTCAGTCCTTGCATCCAAAATCTAAACCCCCCAAATCCTTCAAAGAGTTAGCGTCTAACGATTTTAGATTTTAGATTTTAGATTTTAGATTGTGGGAACCTAAAATCTAAAATCCTTCAAATAGTTACCGTTTAACGATTTTAGATTTTAGATTGTGGGAACCTAAACTCCAAAATCTTTCAAAGAGTTACCGTTTAACGATTTTAGATTTTAGATTGGGGAACCTGAAAAATCTAAAATCCTTTAAAGATTCACCGTGTAAGCATCCCGAATCCCAGGAACTTTCATAATTTCAGCCAATATACCCTCTGGTAGAGGGTCATCAAGGCTCAAAACCATCACTGCATCGCCTCGCACGATTTTACGGCCTACTTGCATACTGGCAATATTGACATTAAAACTGCCCAATTGGGAACCAATTTTTCCAATAATCCCCGGCATATCGCGGTGCAAGGTAAACAGCATATGGTGCGTCGGGCAAACGTTGACTGGGAAATCGTCAACGCTGGTAATCCGAATTTCGCTTTCGCCGAGGACTGCACCCGTGACTGTGTGTTCGCCGAGAGTTCCCTTAGCACAGAGGCGTAGAGAGCCTGTGTAGTCGCGAATTGAGGCGTCTCTGGTTTCCACGACGCGAATTCCGCGTTCTTTGGCTTCAATGCTGGCGTTGACGTAGTTAACGCGCTCTCGCAGGGCTTGGGAGAGCAGGCCTTTGAGGGAGGCGACGACTACGGGCTGGCTTTGGTTGCTGGCCAATTCGCCTTGGAGTTGGACGTTGAGGTAATCGACTCGGCCTCCGGCTAGCTGGCTGACGAGGTTGCCGAGGGTTTCGGCGAGTTGCAGGTAGGGTTTGAGTTTTTCGATCGAGTCTGGGTAAATTCCTGGGATGTTAACAGCCGATCGCGCCGGCAGTCCCAACAGCACATCACGAATTTGTTCGGCAACGTCGATCGCCACATTCACCTGAGCTTCAGCCGTAGAAGCTCCCAAGTGAGGCGTCAGCACGATGTTTTGGCCGACATTTCGCAACGGAGAATCAGCTTCCAGCGGCTCATGTTCGTAAACATCGATCGCTGCACCGGCGATCTGGCCTGATTTGATAGCTTCTGCCAGGGCTGCTTCGTCGATGATGCCACCTCTGGCGCAATTAATGATCCGGGCCGTGGGCTTCATCTTTGACAGCACATCAGCGTTAATTAAGTGCAGAGTTTCCGGCGTTTTGGGGATGTGCAGGGTGATGTAGTCGGATTCGCGCATCAACAGTTCGAGCTCTACCAAGCGGCAGCCCAACTGTTCGGCTCTTTCAGTAGAGATGAAGGGATCGTAAGCGAGCAGTTTCATGCCCATTGCTTTGGCTGCGGTGGCGAGGTGGGAGCCGATTTTGCCCAAACCGACGATACCGAGGGTTTTTTTGTAAACTTCTACGCCGATAAAGCGGTTGCGCTCCCATTTACCGCTTTTTACAGAGGCGTTGGCTTCGGGGATGTGGCGGGACATCGAGAGCATCATGGCGATCGCGTGTTCGGCTGCTGCGATCGTGTTGCCTTCGGGGGAGTTGACGACTACAATTCCTTTGCGGGTAGCGGCGGGTACATCGACATTATCTACGCCAACGCCCGCTCTACCGATGATTTTTAGTAGATTTCCGGCTTCAATGATTTCTTTGGTAACTTGGGTGCCAGAACGGATCATTAAAGCATCGTAATCTGGAATAATTCGCACGAGCTCTTCGGCTGAGAGTCCTGTGTTTACGTCAACTTGTGCGACTTGGGAGAGGATGTCAATTCCGGCTTGGTCGATCGGATCGGATACTAGAACTTTAGGCATAGCAAGCAATTGAGTGCAATAGTAAAAATAGCCCTGTTGGCGAGCTCAAAGTTGAGACTTATGACTTAGAGCAGAATCTAACAGCTCAGCTCAAGCTTGCCTTTGTGCAGTTTGAATTGTATCCGTATTCGGTCAAGGTCGGTCATTTTTGCGTGAAATATTTTACCTTTGCGGGCGATCGTCCTGGGCGATCGTCTTAAAAACGCCCAATTGCTTAGCTAGCAAGTCTTTTCAGGCTATAATAAATTCCGGATATTGAAGCCTAACTATCAGGAATTATTTTGATGAATTATCTTATCGCCGTACTGCCCGATCGAATGCAAGCCGAAGCTGCCTATTGCGCCCTCGAAAAAGAAGGCTTACCCATGAAGCAAGTCAGCATTTTGGGACGCGGCTACAAAACTGCTGATGAATTTGGCTTAATCGATCCCAACCAGCAAGCAAAGAAACAAGCTAAACTCATGGCTGTTTGGCTGATACCGTTTGGCTTTATTGCCGGCGTTACCTTCAGCTTGATGACAGAGTTAAAGACTTTTGCATGGGCGGGCGAAATTGGCGATCACGCGATCGGCGGAGTGCTAGGTGCGATCGCGGCCGGAATGGGCAGCGTTTTTGTCGGCGGTGCGGGAGGAATGGCTTTTGGTAGCGGCGATGCTTTGCCCTATCGCAACCGTTTGAATGCGGGCAAATTTTTGATTGCAGTTAAAGGTACTGACGCTTTAACCGAGAAAGCTGCTGATGTTTTGCAGCAGTTTGAACCGGAAAATATGCAAGGTTATACAGAAAGTTAATTGTCATCTGCGTTCATCTGCGTTCATCTGCGGTTAAAACTTCCAAGTTAGTATTATGGCAACCGGTGCATCTGGGTTTGGCAAATATGTGTGTAGGGGCGAAGCATGACCGCAGAAAATAGGAGATTATAACTAATAACTTATATGCGGTCATGCTTCGCCCTCTTCAAAACCCAGATGCACCCTAGGTAAAAATCTAATATTGACTTGAATTCAAGTTTTTTACCAGAATATTTGACCTTACTTGATATTTGGAGAAACCGATGGAAGTTCCAACGATAGCCTTATCTTCTCCCCTAGAATTGACAATTGATCTAACTGACGAACAATTTTTTAATTTGTGTCAAGAAAACCGAGATTTGAGATTTGAGCGTACTTCTAGTGGAGGATTAATTATTATGTCGCCTACTGGTAGCGAGACTGGTAATCGCAACATTGACTTATCCTATCAACTTCAATCTTGGAGCCGTCAAAATAAACATTTGGGAATTGCGTTTGATTCTTCTAGCGGATTTAAACTGCCAGATGGTACTGATATTTCTCCCGATGCTGCTTGGATTCGGCGCGACAGATGGGATGCTTTAACTTCCGAAGAAAAAGAGAAATTTGCACCAATTTGTCCCGATTTTGTGGTGGAATTGCGATCGACTACCGATTCCCTAGAAAAATTGCGAGCTAAAATGAGATTGTACATGAAAAATGGAGCTCGTTTGGGCTGGTTGCTCGATCGCAAAAATCGGCAAGTAGAAATCTCCCGTCAAGGTAAAGAAGTAGAAATTTTAGATGCACCTCGAACTGTCTCAGGTGAAGATGTACTGCCCGGTTTTGTGTTGGATTTAACTGAGATTTTCTAGATGTGTAAGAAGACTCGGCGTTTGAAACCGCGTCTATACAAGCAAAACCTGCCGACGCAGGTTAAAGACGACTCGGCGGTTGAAACCGCGTCTATACAAGCAAAACCTGCCGACGCAGGTTAAAGACGACTCGGCGGTTGAAACCGCGTCTATACAGGCAAAACCTGCCGACGCAGGTTAAAGATAGCGCGGTAAAATTACGTTATTATCTTTAGTCCCTCTGAGCTCAGACATTGTTTGTATAAACCAGGTTTCAACCGTACTTCCTATTTTTTGACTAACTTATGATATGATACGATGCCAAAGGTTGCGTTTGGTATAACCTATGAAAATCCTCCACGGCACTTGGATTCCTCAAACAGAAGAGAGTTTTGTTCAAGCTGGAACGTTTTATATTTGGGTTGAAACCACTGAAATAAAAAAACAGCCTGCTAAGGTTCATCCCCGACAATTGGAGACGGCAGAGTTAACAGAGTTTCTAACGAAAGAAGCCGGGATTCAACTGCCACCAGTCAGCAATACAAGTGGGATGGGACTAGAATATGCGATCGCCCCTCGGTACTTTTTACTCCCCACTGCCAATAACCAGCCGTTACCATCTTTAGAGTTAGCGCGATATTTAGAGACAGAATTACCCGAAACATTTGAGTTGGAGTATTGGGAAGTCGATTGTGTGTCCATCGCCACCCACACTTTGACTAAAGTATTGAACGATTTGCATTTTTTTGCCCTCTACGATTTAGCAGAAGTTCAGTTTGGTTCAGATTTGCTGTTTTGGTATCACTACACCCAATTTTTTAAGCAAATTGTTCTGAAAGATCATTATATTCCAGCGTTGCGCTACCGAGAAACTGCTCCGATCGCGATCGCACCCATCGAAACATCGGAACCCGCTGAGAAAGCCACGCGCGGGCGCAAGAAAGCGGGTGAAACAAAAACAACCGCAAAGACTGCAAAAGCTCCAAAAACACCTGCCAAAATTGCACCCAGCTTTGAGATTTATCCGGGATGGGAAATTGTTTCAGCGCAGTACGAAACAGAGTTACAACGCTATGTTGAATGGATGCCTTTAGTTTGCGCGTCCGGTTTTCGGAAGATGCAGCTACAAGATACACCAAAGTTCTACGATCGCGAAACATTGCTGCGTAATTTTTCAGAATGTGCGATCGCCGAAATTGTCACTCAAACCCCCATCCCAGCATCGTTTGAGAATAAAATTGCCGATTCTTTACTGCAAATCTGCCTCAACCAAACACGAAAAATCGCGCGAGTCAGCCTTGAACAATACCGGCAATGGCAAACCTGGCGCGATCGCATTACGCGCAATCAATCTGCTGACTCATTCTCCCTCTGCTTTCAATTACAATCCCCCGAAAACCCCGAACAGCCTTGGGTTTTAGAGTTTCAGGTAGCCGCAAAAAAAGACCCCTCTCTGCGGGTGCCGTTGCAGGATTATTGGCGATCGCGATCGACTCAACAAAAACAGTTGCAAACACAATTCGGCGACAACTTTGAGCAACATTTGCTAACAAATCTCGGCTACGCTGCGCGGATTTATCCCCTACTTTGGCAGGGGCTAGAAACCGACAAACCCGCTCACATTTCCCTCAACGTAGACGATGCTTTTACCTTCCTCAGCGAGTCCGCTTGGGTATTAGAAGATGCCGGATATAAAGTCATTGTCCCCGCTTGGTGGACGCCGAAGGGACGACAACGGGCAAAGATTCGCCTGCAAGTCAAAGGGAAGGGCAGCAAAAGCGCTGCAATCAAGGGCAAGGGATTGTTTTCGGCAGATTCCTTGGTGGAATATCAGTATGAATTGGCGATCGGAGGCGAACGAGTTAGCGAACAAGAATGGCAGGCGTTAGTTAATAGTAAAACGCCGTTGGTACAGTTCCGAGGACAATGGATGGAACTGGACAAAGATAAAATGCAGGAGATGCTAAATTTTTGGCAAAAACATCGCGAAGAGAATCCCGATGTCAGCTTGATTGACTTTATGAAGTTGACGGCAGAAGGAGAAGCTAGTGAAGATTTGGAGGTGGAGCGCGATCGGGCTTTATCGGATATGTTGGAGAAGCTGCACGATAAGAGTAGGTTAGAGTTAATTGCAGATCCAGTAAGGTTTCAAGGCAAACTCCGGGATTATCAAAAGCGCGGTGTTTCTTGGTTGAGTTATTTGGAAAGTTTGGGATTAAATGGCTGTCTTGCCGACGATATGGGTTTGGGTAAATCGGCGCAGGTAATTGCTCGATTATTGCAAGAAAGAGAAGTTTTATCCACTAGCAAAGAGACGGAACAAGGAACGGAAAAGAAGACAAAAAAAGGGACAGAAAATCAGATTTTACCCACGCTGCTAATTGCGCCCACTTCCGTAGTCGGCAACTGGCAGAAGGAAATGGAAAAATTTGCTCCAGAATTGCGATCGCTGATTCACCACGGCCCTCAACGCTTGCAAGATGCCAAAGCATTTAAAGCCGCCGTCCAAGATTGTGATATGTTGATTACTTCCTTTACCTTGGCGCGCAAAGATGAGAAGCTGTTGAGCAGCGTAGCGTGGCATCGGCTGGTAATTGATGAAGCGCAGAATATTAAAAATCCGAAAGCGGCGCAAACCAAGGCGATTTTAAAGTTACCCGCTACCCATCGACTAGCATTGACTGGAACACCTGTAGAAAATCGCTTGTTAGATTTATGGTCAATTTTTAATTTTCTCAATCCCGGATATTTGGGAAAAGAGGCGCAGTTTCGGAAAATGTTTGAATTACCGATTCAAAAACATGGGAGTCGCACGCAATCAGCCGCGCTCAAAAAATTAGTAGAACCTTTTATCCTGCGCCGTCTGAAAACCGATAAGTCCATTATTCAGGATCTCCCCGACAAAGTTGAGCAAAAGCTCTACTGCAATCTCACCCGCGAGCAAGCTTCGCTTTATGAAGCCATTGTGAAAGAGGTAGAGCAAGAAATTGATGCGGCTGAAGGAATGAAGCGTAAGGGGATGATTTTGGCGACGCTGCTGAAGTTGAAGCAAATTTGCAATCATCCCCGCCAGTTTTTGCAGGATGAAAGTGAGTTTACACCAGAGCGATCGCACAAACTGGAACGGCTGATCGAGATGATTGAGGAAGTCAAAGCCGAAGGCGAAAGTTTATTGGTGTTTACGCAGTTTACCGAATTGGGAAGCGCTTTAGAAAAATACATCAAACACACGCTACATTACAACACTTATTACATCCACGGGGGAACGAGTCGCGAAAAACGGGAACGGATGATTTCAGAGTTTCAAGATCCAGAATCAGAACCTTCGGTATTTATTCTATCACTGAAGGCCGGCGGTGTGGGAATTACCCTGACAAAAGCCAATCATGTATTTCATTTCGATCGCTGGTGGAATCCGGCGGTGGAAGATCAGGCGACGGATCGGGCGTTTCGGATTGGACAGGAAAAAAATGTGTTTGTGCATAAGTTTGTGGCAATTGGCACTTTGGAAGAAAAGATTGACCAAATGATTGAGGACAAAAAGAAATTGGCAGGTTCAATTATTGGTGCTGATGAATCGTGGCTGACTGAGTTGGATAATGAGGCATTTAAAAAGTTAATTAGGCTCAATAAAAATGCAGTTTTAGATTAGGATAAAATCAAAAATATGTCACAATTTACTCGGACTTGGTGGGGTAATGAATTTATCAGCGCGTTGGAAAGATTTACCGATTCTGGGCGTCTCGGGCGGGGACGTTCCTATGCACGAAATGGTAAGGTAAAGAGCTTTAAAATGAATGATGGCTTAGTGATGGCAGAAGTCAGGGGTTCGGTTAATCCTTATTTTGGGGTTTATAAGGAGCCGCTGTACAAAACTAAAATTGAGTTTGAGCCGATTAGTCAGGAAAAGTGGAAATTGGCGATCGCCCAAATGGCATCAAAAGCCAGCTTCATTTCCCGCTTGCTGCTCAACGAAATGCCCGACAACATTGAAAAGGCTTTCTCACCCCTCGGATTGCACCTGTTACCCAGCAGCCGTGAGGACTTTAAAACCACTTGCTCTTGCCCAGACTATAGCAATCCCTGCAAACATATTGCCGGAGTCTATTATCTGGTGGCGGCCGAATTGGACAAAGATCCATTTTTGCTGTTTGAATTACGGGGGCTTTCTAAGGAAGTGCTGCACCGCGAATTGGCAAAAACGCCTTTGGGCTTGGCGCTTTCTGCCGAGTTGACGGCGGATGCAGCGGCCCCTGTGGCGGTGGATTCCTATTACACGCAGGCGATCGCCAATGAAGCGCAAACTGTCAGCCTGAGAGAGTTTTGGCACGGTGCGAAGCGGTTGCCGCAGACGATTGATGTGGGGGTGCAAAGTGGCGTAAGTGCGATCGTGGTGAAAAAGCAGGGAGATTTTCCGCCGTTTTGGCATAAAGATGGTTCATTTATTGAGGCGATGGAAGAGCTGTATATGCGGGTGAAAACGAAGAATAAATTGTAAAATTTGACAATGCGCGATTGCTGATTAACATCATGTCCGGTAGCGCAATAAACAAGGTTCGTAGTGCGGACTTCAGTCCGCTCTTAAAATGCGGACTGAAGTCCGCACTACCAACCATTTTTGTTAAGGTAATCGACCGGAAATGATATGAATTAACTTCTACAGAAAGACTCAAAGGCGCAAAAAATCTGTTTTCGGCAAAGACTAAAAAATGTATATTCATACTCAAGTTCAGTAATGCAAAATCTGTTAACTACTCTAGAGCGCGTGCCGAATAAGCTGCTGCAAAAAATTGGCAGCCGACAAGTCTGAACATCGCTCCGTATAGTTGGGATTTTGTGCAGCCTGTTCGCGATTTGTCACTAAAAAACAAGCAGCCGTGAAATGCCTTTCCCGCACCATCTTCTGACAAAAAAGTTCGTAGCGTTGAGCATAGCTTGCTCCTCTAAACTCCGGCAAAACCGCGAAATGCGGTTCGGCAACCTGCACCGATGCGCGCGAGGCCGGACTGTCTTCTAAAACAAACAGATATCCTAACCACGGTGGCGCAGGTGCTTCGCCAAACACTCCTTCCCGGTAAGCTGTCCAGATGTCGAGAGCCGCCCCCATTGCTTCTTCTGTGCGGTTGTTGAAGTTATTGCCAAAGCTGCCAACCTGACTTTTCAACTCGATGACTACCTTGAGTTGCCGCTTTTCTGGGTCTAAAACTAGAAAATCATACATCTTCGTCGGCCGAAAAAAGCCCGGTATGACAGTTAGGCTTTTCTTAACGTGGATGTGGTTTTGGGGAACACCCGCAGCCAGCAGGAAATTCGTCAGGGTGAGGATGAAACCGTCCATCTGTTTGCCTCCTGTCACCGCGCTACGATCGCCTCGATCTACTTTGCCTGCTAGCACCTGGGCTTGTGCTTGAGCAATTCGGGTATCCCAGAAGCCCTGCACCGCTTCCCGGAACACATCATTGGGGATGATGGGCGACTGTCCGGTCATTCGACAACCTCCGCCATCAATCCCTCATAGACTACGCGCAAGCCATAGGTTTCTTGCATCCGTTTCAGCGCCATTTGATGGTAATTTGGCTCAACATCTACCCCAATACTGTTGCGTCCCCAGTTGGCCGCGGCGACGCAAGTTGTGCCCGTCCCCATAAACGGGTCAAGTACCGTGTCCCCCGCAAACGAAAACATCCGCACCAGCCTTTCTGCTAGTTCCAAAGGATACGGGGCGGGGTGTTGCTTGGTGGAAGCGCCTTTGATATCCTGCCAAATTTGTTGAAACCACTGCCGGTGCAGAGTTTCCGGTATTACGGACAATACCCGTGCTGTCAGGCTGGGACTGCGGTAGCCACCCGGTTTGCGCTGCATTAGGATAAATTCGATGTCATTTTTGATGACACCTCCGGGCTCGTAGGGTTTACCGAGAAAACTGGTGCCATTTCCTGCTGATTCTAGGGAAGCATTGGCGATTTTGTACCAGATAATCGGTGCGAGGTTATCAAATCCCAGATGGCGGCAGTTTTCCTGAATGCTGGCGTGCAGGGGAAATACCATGTGTCTGCCAAAACGCCGGCGCGCAACACAGACATCGCCCACCACAATCACCAGCCGTCCGCCGGGGACTAAAACGCGCCATATTTGCTCCCATACTCGATCGAGCTCTTGCAAAAACTGTTCGTAGTCTGCTATTTCCCCAAGCTGGTTTGGGTTTTTAAGATATTCTTTTAAATTCCAGTACGGGGGTGATGTGACTACCAGATGCACGCTTTCATCGGGAATATGTGTCAAGTTTCGGCTATCGCCCTGTAGCAGGGAATGGAAAGATGGCAACCCCTGCACCCGATGTTGAATTTCCTGGATCAACGCTGCATTTTTGCTAATAGCAGGAATGGCGCGCTGTTCGTCTGCTGCTAGTAATGTCGCTGCTTCCTCGGGTACAAGGGTTTTATCCTGTAGCGCTTGTTTCAACGGTTCGGCTAATTCGTGAGACAGAAACCGCGTTGAAATATTAACCTTGCTTAAACTCGAAGACTTCATACATTTGGTCGAACAATCATGTTCATCATATCAGCTTTAGCAGCAATAAAAATTATCATATCCTGAAGAAAAACCAAACCTACTGTTGCAGAGATTATTTGAATTAGGATAACTTTCGCTTTGGTCTATGGATTTGAGTGCGGGATGAAGCTTGACTGAGCATCCCAAAATCCCCGTGCTTGGAAATCGGCGACTGGTACCAGCAACATAAGTCGAAACTGTCCGGATCGCCATTACCTATCTGCGAACTATGATTGTATCAAGGTCTCTTAGACCGTCACAAAACTTAGTTCATCCCATCCTCGTTTTATGGTAATTTTTACCTATATGTTACTAAAAAACAAGGGTAAAATTTGATAAATGGTGAAAATCATGAAACCTTCCCTTCCCCAAGACGATGCGAATAAACAAAAGCGCAGCGATTTCTTAAGTCGCGAGCAACAAGCTTACCAGTTTGACTATAACAGTTTATCACCTTTGGCATTATTGAAAACCGTGCCAGCGAATGAGAATTTTTCAAGCGATTATATTGGAGAACGCATAATAGCAACCTCTGAACTTGCTGTAAATATGTTGGCAGTCCGGGCGAGATCTTTTCTAGATCCTCTCGACGAACTCCAAGATTATGAAGACTTCTTTCCCGTACTGCGGTTGCCTCAAGTTGCCAAGGCTTACCAAACCGATCGCTCTTTTGCCGAACAGCGGTTGTCTGGGGCAAATCCGATGGTACTTCGTCTCTTAAGTGCCACCGATCCTCGGGCAGAAATCATCACAAAACTGGACAGCAAGCAGCCATTATTGGAACTCCCCAAACTGTTACGGGAAAAAAGTATTTACATTGCCGACTACACAGGTACAGATCCAAACTATCGCGCACCTTCTCGAATTCAGGGAGGCACCTACGAAAAGGGCAGGAAATACTTGCCGAAACCTCGTGCTTTCTTCGCTTGGCGGTGGACTGGAGTGCGCGATCGCGGTGAACTGGTACCCATTGCGATCCAACTAGACCCCAAACCGGGCAGCCGTGTCTACACGCCGTCTGATCCGCCACTCAATTGGTTATTTGCCAAACTCTGCGTGCAAGTAGCAGATGCCAATCACCACGAAATGAGTTCGCATTTAGGTCGAACCCATCTAGTTATGGAACCAATTGCGATCGTCACAGCGCGACAGTTAGCTGAAAATCATCCCCTCAGCTTATTGCTCAAACCCCACTTTCGCTTCATGTTGACCAACAACAATCTCGCACGCAACCAGTTGATCGCCCCTGGAGGTCCCGTCGATGAGTTGCTGGCAGGAACCTTGCCAGAGACAATAGAGATAGGTAGAGAAGCCTGCACTAACTGGAGTCTGGATCAATTTGCCTTCCCAACCGAACTCAAAAATCGCGGAATGGACAACACAACTCAACTACCTCACTACCCTTACCGAGATGATGGATTGCTGCTGTGGAACGCGATTAAAACCTTTGTCTCCGGCTATCTCAAATACTTTTACCCGACAAAGCAGAAACTTACCGATGATACCGAACTGCAACGCTGGGCCCAAGAATTATCATCGGAGAAAGGGGGTAAAGTCAAAGGAATGCCACAGCGCATTGAGGATGTTGAACAATTGATTGATATTGTCACAACAGTGATTTTTACCTGCGGGCCGCAGCATTCTGCTGTGAATTATACCCAGCATCAATACATGAGTTTTGCTGCCAATATGCCTTTGGCTGCCTACCGCGATATTCCGGCGATTAACAAGTCAGAGACTCCCGAAGTAATTACGGAAATGAAAATTTTACAGTTGCTTCCGCCCTACAAAAAAACTGCCGAACAACTGCAAATTTTGTTTACTCTGTCAGCTTATAAATACGATCGTTTGGGTTATTATGATAAATCTTTCCGAGAACTCTATCGTGCCACCTTCGACGAAGTTTTTGAAGGTACTCCGATCCAACAGTTAGTCAGACAGTTCCAGCAAGATTTGAATGTGGCAGAACAGAAGATAGATCTGAACAATAAAAAGCGATTAGTGCCATATATTGCTCTCAAACCTTCTTTAGTGATCAATAGCATCAGTATCTAATACCTAATTCGCGTGAAAAACCGCTGCTAAAATTCAGTAATTTTTCACTATAAGCTCAATTTTCCGACATCATATAACTATCTAAAATCCGTAGGTGTGCACTGCATACCTACGGATTTTTGACATCGTTAAATTAGCGCTTATATTCTTCGATAATACTGCTATTTACCGACATTTTTCCCAACGAATCAGTGAAGGTGACTTCATCTTTATAATGCCGGGGCGTTTCCATCAGCAACCGCCAAGCTTCCCCAGCATCGATTAAATTCATTCGATTGGGATAGTGAACGTTTAACAACTCTTGCACCATCGGGTAATAGTTGGAGTTAATGCTAGGGAAAATGTGGTGTTCTGTATGGTAAGAGAAATTTAAGTGCAGCAGGTCAAATATTTTAGGAACCCGCAGGGAAGTAGTATTGATCAGCGGGTCATTAATGTTGGTCATCCGGCAACCCATGTGGTTGGTATAGATGTAAAACATTGTGCCTGCGTGACCCAGTGCGATCGGCAAAATGTAGGCAAGAGCAACTTTAATCGGGTTAAAGTCTAGGTAAAACAAGATCCCTAGATGGATTCCCAAGATTCCGAGAGATTCCAAGGCGATCGTCAATCGATCTTTCGGACTAACGGTAAACGCAGCGGGCACGTAATCCACAGATTTATCGTTGAATAACAATACCGATGACACGTTGCGGAAATTGTGCACCAACCACGATCCAGCCATGCCTACAATGAACCACAGGGGACTGACTTCCACCGACGGTACAAATAGATTTTGAATCCATTTTCCCCAAGTATCCGGTTGCTGGAACAGGTAATTGCGATCGGGGTCTGCTAAGGAATTGGTGGTACTATGGTGTACGAGGTTGTGCAGCGATTTCCACTGAGTAGGTGGCATCAATAGCATACTTAGGCCTAAAAAGGCGATCGAATAAGTCAGCCGGGATTTTTTCTGAACGCTGCCGTGCATCAGATCGTGGGAGCTAAATAGCAAAACTATGATACTATTGCCCATAATCGCAGCCAAAGGCAAGTAAAGCCCTAAAAGGTAGACAGGCCAGCGATCGAGGTAGTCAGCAATTCCCCATCCCAGCAATAAAATTCCCAGATTGATTAACAGGATTGTTAATTTGCTAGGATCTGGTTCAAAAGCATTTGGTGGCAGCAGCGGACGCAATTTTTTAACATAAGCCGATTGGTGAATTAGCGTTTCGCGATCGACAGTCTCGTCTAAAGAAATGAGCATTTTTTCTGAATTCATTGTTTGCTAATCACACCAAAATGTTAGTCAGATTGTTTTTTTGACATTTATTAGTATATCATATTTGCCGATAAATTGGTTTCATTAAATCATTTTGTGATGATGTTTATATGTGCGATATAGACAATTTTAAAATCATATTTGGTGTAAAAAACTGCCCAATATCTCCGCTTCGCTTCGGCCAATGCCCATGAGTACCTCATATTTATGAGAAAGGCTATATACCAATACGGTTTACTGATATAGCGCCCTGGGGTAAAATCCTCTGAAAAATAGATACGGAGATTGCTTTCATAAAAGATCGCAAAAGCTAACGTTCCTATCTTCGGACAATCTTAAGTAAACCGTATTGGGCTATATATACTTAAATTAATACCTATTTAAAAAAATATTGATATCAATTATTATTGATTGTCGATAAATTATCTGTCATTTGCATAACTCCGGCTGGAAACCATACTGTGCCCTTGGCATAAAGATGAGATGCTCTAATTTCGGTAGTAGCAATATTTTGTATATAGCGGATCAAGCGAAAGATGGGTACGTTGTTGGGAAGAAGGCCCTATACGTTTAAGCGGTTATGTAAGCTATAGCGGATCAAGCGAAAGATTCGCGGACGTTGTTGGGAAGAAGGCCCTCTTAATTTCAGTGGTTATATAACCTGTCAGTCATACCTCACCTTTTTGAGAAAGGCTATATCATTCATACCTCATCTTTTTGATAACGGCTATAATTGGTATAAATTCAACAGGAAAACTGCCAAAGATAACTCAGTTAAAATTCTCCGTTACCTTGAACAATTTCTTTAATTGTTGTCAGCGTATCTAGCCCTATCAATCCCCGACGATAGCCTTTTTGGTTGGACATTCCCAGAAAAATTGCATCTCCCCGATTTTGATAGCGCCAAAACCGAGGGGAGGCATTAATAAAAGTTGAGGCGCTGTTCACATCCAGAGCAAATTGGCGGCTTTCTAAATAAGATTCAGTGGCGATGGCGTCAGCGTGGCCGCTGCTGTAGCGGTTAATCCAGCCGATCGCAATTTCCAAACTATCAACAACTTTAAACGCGATGGTTTTGTTTAAATACGGTTGAGTCCACTCGTAGGGTTCCGCCAGCTTCAAGTCTGGGAAATCTGCGACAAGATCCGCATCTGCGGTAATTTGAAAGCCTTTTTCTTTTAAACTGTTCCACAGCCTGACTAAGGAAGAATGCTTTTGGTTGCGATCGATCAATACTTTCTCGATCGCGTTTACCGGATCGGGCACACTTTGATGGCTGTCCAAAATCATCCACCTTGCCATCTCCAAGCTACCAGTCGGCGACCAATAAAGGTAACAATTGCCCATTGCCGATCGCAACACCGGTGCTGTACAAAGCCTCACCACTTGCTGTACCAAACTCGGCCTGCCGTAGGGAATAATTAAATTGAGATATTGGTCTTGAGTGACCAAATCGCGGATCGAAGCGCCCCGATCCGGTGGCAATACCTGCAAACATCCTGACGGCAAACCGACCTCATCGATCGCCGAAACCAAAGCTTCTCCAATTACAGCATTAGTTTGCCAGCTTTCGCTGCCACCTTTGAGAATCAAGCTGTTAGCGCTTTTGAGACACAAACCGGCCGCGATCGCCCCCAACTCGGGAAACGCCTCGTAAATGAGCGCGATCGCCCCCAGCGGCAACGATTGACAGTACACCTGACAGCGATCGACTTGATAAGAAGCATTGATCACCCTGCCAATTGGATCTGGCATTTCCCCCAAGCGTTGCAAAATTTGGACAGTTGTCTTGATCCGTTCCGGCGTCAGCTTCAGCCAGTCCACAATCAAGTCGGGAATCGCCATGTCGCGACTCGCTTCTAAATCCAGAGTATTGGCTTCTAAAATGTCATTTTGTCGGCGTTTGAGTGCGATCGCCATTGCCTGCAAAGCGGCAGCGCGATCCGTACTTTTGGTTGCCGCCAATTCCAAAGAAGCCTGATAAGCGCGGCGGGCGACATTGGCCCCCTCTGATGAATGACTAAAATCCTCTATTATCATTTAACTAACGCCTGTAAGCCAGCCATACCATTAGCGCCGGCAGCATTGCTAACAGCACAGCGACCATTGCCCACAGAATAATATTCGGGCCCGGAGAGTGCAGCGCCAGGGGCAACCAAATCAATAGCGGCACCAAAATCATCCCCAGGGCCAGCGGCAAGTAGTGCGCCTTCAAACCCGGATGTGCCCTGTGCCACTGGTGCCCCGTCCACCGCCAAGCCTGCTTGTAAGGATAGTTCGTTGATAGTTGCTCGATGACGTGTCCGTTTTCCTCCAATACAAATATTTGCTGACAGCGGTTGCAGCCAAAGGCTTCTGTCAGCGTTATGGGTACGAGACGGCCGCGGCGCCGGCAAGGGCACGGGTACTCATCGTTTAAGTCAATTTTGGGAGCTTTTTGAGATGGCACGAGCGATCGGATAAAAAAAGCGTTTTTGCAAAAATAATCGTTAACATATCCATTTAATCAAACTTTTGATACTCCCGAACCCGAGTCATAGACGGGGATTCTTGAATAGTCCAAAGTCGGGCTTGTCTTCGGCGTTATCAAGCCACCGCTACTAACTCAGTTTGAATTTCTTCAAACATTCCGTATACTTTTGTTTTTTTTTATTTCGTCCTGCCATCACTAGCCAACAGGTACGGTAGGCTCAACATCCTGCCATTATTCGCAATGAGAGCTGTTTCGGATATGGGCCGAATATGCCCGTTGCAGGGATTGCTCCCAACTCAGGATGTTTCAACACGCAGGTGGTTATTCTTACTCGATATTTTTGATGATAACATCAACTTTTGATTAACTCTGTAAAAAATACCTAAAGAAATCTTCAAGACGGTTGAAACCGCTATCGAATTTCCCCATACCTAAAGTCAGGAGCTTGAGTCTCGCTTCCCGGTCAATTCTCCCCAGTCGAGGCTTTTAACTGCCTGTTCCTGACGGTGTTACGCTGCACAACCCTGGACAAACAGGGCATACGCGATAGCAATACTCTCACTATTGATAGAGAGAGCAAAGGAGCCGTCCCTCAAAG